>NZ_JOGH01000017.1:0-86868 GCF_000721345.1 Kitasatospora sp. NRRL B-11411
GGCGGGGCGCGGGAGGGGGTGCGGGGGGTGTGGGGTAAGGAGGGGGTGGTCGGGGCGTGGTCGACCAGGACGGGGCGGTCGGGGAGGGTGAGGGCGGCGCGGCTGCCGAGGGGGAGGGTGGCGGCGGTTTCGGTGGGGAGGTCGGACTTGATCTCGGTGCCGTCGGGGAGGCGGACGGTGAGGCGGGTGACGGCGCCGAGGAAGGAGGCGGCGACGACCAGGGCGGTGCCGTCCTCGGCGGGGGTGAGCCGGACGTTCTCCGGGCGGACCAGGACGTGCAGGTCGCCGTCGGCGGGGAGGGCGCCGTCCACGGGGTGGCGGCGGCCGAGCACCTCGACCTGGCCGTCGGCGGTGCGCGAGCACGGGATGCGGCTCATGGTGCCGACGAACTCGGCGACGAACGCGGTGGCCGGCCGGGAGTACAACTCCGAGGGGGTGGCGCACTGTTCGAGGCGGCCGGCGCGCAGGACGGCGACCCGGTCGGCCATCGAGAGGGCCTCCTCCTGGTCGTGGGTGACGAACAGGGTGGTGATGCCGAGTTCCTGCTGGAGGCGGCGGATCTCCTCGCGCAGCGCGAGCCGGACCTTCGCGTCCAGGGCGGAGAGCGGCTCGTCGAGCAGCAGGACGCGCGGCTGCAGGGCGAGGGCGCGGGCCAGCGCGATGCGCTGCTGCTGGCCGCCGGACATCTGGTGCGGGTAGTGGGCGGCGCGCTGCGGGAGGCCGACGAGTTCCAGCAACTCCTGGGCGCGGCGCAGCCGTTCGGCCTTGCCGACGCCGCGCATCCGCAGGCCGAAGGCGACGTTGTCGGCGGCGGTGAGGTGCGGGAAGAGGCTGTAGGACTGGAACACCATGCCGGCGTCGCGCCGGTGGGCGGGGATCCGGGTGATGTCCTCGCCGTCGACCAGCACCTCGCCGGAGTCGTGGGTCTCGAAGCCGGCCAGGATCCGCAGCGCGGTGGTCTTGCCGCAGCCGGACGGGCCGAGCAGGGCGAGCAGTTCGCCGGGGCGGACCGTCAGGTCGAGGCCGTCGAGGGCGGTGGTGGCGCCGAACTGCCGCCGCAGCGACCGGAATTCGACGGTGGCGCTGCCGGTGGCGGCGTCCTTGGCGAGGAGGGTGGTGGCGGTGCTCATGGGTGGCGGTCTCCGGGAGCGGTTCAGGAGGTGGCGGCGGTCTTGTGGCGGCGCTCGCGGCCGGCGGCGGCCAGCAGGAGCAGCAGCACCCAGGTGATCAGCAGGCTGAGCACGGACACCGCGACGGACATCTGGCCCTGGCTGTTGCCGACCGAGTAGATCCACACCGCGAAGGGCTGGTAGCCGAGGATCGAGGCGGTGGTGAACTCGCCCAGGACCAGGGCCAGGGTGAGGAAGGCGGCGTTCAGCAGCGCGCCGCGCAGGTTCGGCACGATCACCGAGAGCACGGCCCGCGGCCAGCTCGCGCCGCAGTTGCGGGCGGCCTCGACCAGGGTGCGCACGTCCACGGCGCGCAGCCCGGAGTCCAGGGCGCGGTAGGCGAGCGGCAGGGCCATCAGGACGTACGCGATGACCAGGACGAGCGGGAACTCCGGCTGCTGGACGAACACGAAGGTCTGGAAGAACGGCGTGTCCATCAGGTAGTCGGGGCCCCAGCGCAGCACGCCGATCAGGCCGGCGGTCAGGGCGACCGGCGGCACCACCAGCGGGAGGGTGCAGACCACTTCGAGGACCGGGCGGAGCTTCGGCGCGCCGAGCCGGACCGCGATCATCGCGGGCACCAGCAGGAGCAGCAGCACCACGACGGTGACGGCGGCGAGTTCCAGGGTGAGCACCAGGCTGTCGGTGAAGCCGGGGGCGGAGAGCAGGCCGGTGTAGGCGTCGAAGGAGATCCCGCTCGGGTCGTCGACCGAGAACCAGACCGAGGCGGCCAGCGGCACCAGGAAGTACAGGCCGGCCAGCAGCAGGACCGCGCCGCGCCAGACCCGCAGGCGGGAGATCAGCTGAGCCATCGGGCACTCCGGCGCTGGAGGGGCAGGTAGACGGCCATCACCAGGACGGCCACGATGATCATGTCCAGGCTGAGCGCCAGCGCCAGGTTGCCCTGGCCGACCAGCACGTTGCCGGAGAGCGCGTCGGCGATCTGACGGCTGATCAGCGGGACGGTCGCGCCGACCATCGCGGCGGCGGTGGCGTACGCGGCGAACGCGGAGCCGAACAGCAGCACGAAGCCGCCGAGCAGCGAGGGGAACAGGATCGGCAGCGCGACGTGCCGCCAGTACTGCAGGGCGGTGGCCCGGTTGTTCTGGGCGGCCTCGCGCCACTGGACCCGCAGGCCCTCCAGCGCGGGGGTGATGGTGAGCACCATCAGCGGCACCAGGAAGTACAGGTAGGTGACGGTCAGGCCGGAGAAGCTGTACAGCGACCAGCCGTGGTCGGTCAGGTGGAACATCTTGGTGACCTCGCCCGCGTTGCCCAGGGTGGCGACGAAGGCGAACGCCAGCGGCAGGCCGCCGAAGTTGGCGAGCACGCCGGAGGCGGTCAGCACCGCCTCGCGCAGCAGCCGGAAGCGGGAGGTCAGCACGGCCTGGGCGATCGGGACGCCGAGCACGGTGCCGATCAGCGCGGTCAGCGCGGACAGCTTCACGCTGGAGAGCAGCGCCGTCCAGTACGCGCCCTGCACCGAGTCGGTGAGGTTGGCGGTGGTGAAGGAGCCGGCGCCGGTCTCCGCGTCGCTGGAGACGGTGAACGCCCCGGTGACGATGGCGACGGCGGGCAGGCCGAAGCCGATCAGGAAGAAGGCCAGCAGCGGCACGGTGGCCAGCCAGGCACCGCCGCGCGGGCGGCGCCGGGCGGGGCGCGGGGTGGGGGAGGCGGTGGCGGCGCCGGGAGCCCCCGGGCCGCCGCTGGGGTCAGCGGCGGCCGGGGCCGGCACCGGGGTGGGAGCCGTGGTCATGTCGGTGATCAGCCCGCGATGGCCTTGGCCCAGTTGTCGGTCACGACCTTCTTGGCCGCGTCGACCTGCTCCGGGCTGGGGAAGGTGGTGAAGGGCTTCTCGACGACCGGCAGCTTGGCCGCGGCGGTGGCGTCCAGGGTGCCGTCCGCCTTCATCGCGTCGAACAGCGCCGGGGTGGCGTAGCCGCCCAGGAAGCCGTTCTGGCCCTCGGCCGAGTACAGGTACTCGATCCACAGGCGGGCGGCCGCCGGGTGCGGGGCGTCCTTGTTGATGGCCTGGCTGTAGTACTGGGCGTAGGAGCCGTCGGTGGGGACGGCGACCTGCCAGTCGATGCCCTTGCCCTTGAACTCGTCGGTGTAGCCGGCGTTCAGGTACGACCAGTCGATCGAGATCGGGGTCTCGCCCTTCTCGACGGTGGCCGGGGTGGACTCGACCGGGTTGAAGTTGCCGGACTGCTTCAGCTTGGCGAAGAAGTCGATGCCGGGCTGGATGTTGTCCAGCGAGCCGCCGTTGGCCAGCGCGGCCGCGTACACGCCGCCGAACGCCGAACCGGACTTCGTCGGGTTGCCGTTCAGGGCGACCTGGCCCTTGTACTCGGGCTTGAGCAGGTCGGCGAAGGTCTTCGGGCAGACCGCGACCTTCTTGGCGTCGCAGCCGATCGAGACGTAGCCGCCGTAGTCGTTGACCTGGAGGCCGTTCGGGTCCTTCATGGTGGCGGGGATCTTGTCGAAGCCGGCCACCTTGTAGGGGGCGAGGATGCCCTCCTTCGCGGCGGAGAGCGCGAACGCCGAGCCGAGGTCGACGGTGTCCGGGGCGCGGTCCTGGCCCTTGCGGGACTTGATCGCGTTGATCTCGTCCTGGCTGGAGCCGTCCGGGTTCTCGTCCTCGATCTCGATGCCGTACTTCGCCTTGAAGCCGTCCATCAGCTTGCCGTAGTTGGCCCAGTCGCGCGGGAGGGTGATGACGTGCAGCTTGCCCTCCTTCTTCGCGGCGGCCACCAGGCCGTCCATGCCGCCGAAGTCGGCCAGCGAGGTCGCGGTCTTCGCGTCCTTGGCACCGCCCTTCGCGGCGTCGCCGGACTTGGCGGTCGAGCCGGCGGAGCCGCAGGCGGAGAGGGAGAGCGCGGCAGCGGTCAGCACGGCCGCGAGGGCGGCGGCGCGGTGGCGGTGCACGGTCACGGGAGGGTCTCCTGGAGGAAGTGGAGCTGCAGAGATCACGGGAGTGTTCGGTGCGCGGCGCGGCCGGTTGTCCGGCCAAGTTGGCCAGCCAACTTCCGGCGCCGGAAGCAAGTACGCCCGAGGCCGGTGACGGGAAGGTGAACGGACGGCCCAGGCCGGGGGTCGGCTGCGGGAACGGTCGCGCCCGGAGCCGGAGGCACCGGCCGCAAGGGCTAGAGTCCGTGGTGTACGCGCGATCACGGCGCGGACACGGCCCAATCTCCTTACCGGCCGGGCTCCTTGCCGACCGGGCCTCCTGCCGGCCGGGCTCCCCGGCCGGACTCCCCACCGACCAAGGGAACTCGACGCACGTGGCACTCGACCAGGACCGCGCCGCCGGCTCGCTCTACCGCAAGGTGGCCGCCGACCTGCGCGAAGCGATCACCTCCGGCTCGTTCGGCGAAGCCGGACGCCTGCCGGCGGAGGGCGCCCTCGCCGAGCAGTACGGCGTCTCCCGCGGCACCGTCCGCCAGGCCCTCGCCATGCTGCGCGCCGACGGACTGGTCACCTCCCGCCGCGGCACCCGCCGGGTCGTCCTCGGCAGCGCCCGCGTCCAGTCCTTCTCCGAGCTGCTCTCCTTCACCCACTGGGCCCGCTCGATGGGCGAGGAGCCCGGCGGCCGGCTCGAATCGCTGATCCGCCGCCCCGCCGACGCCGCCGAACGCGAGCAGCTGCGCCTCGAACCCGGCACCGAGGTCTACGTGACGCTCCGCCTGCGCACCCTCTCCGGCACCCCCGTCATGGTCGAGCGCACCGTCTACCCGCCCCGGGTCGGCGAGGTGGTCGCCCAGCTCCCGCCCGACGTGGTCTCGCACACCGAACCCCTGCGCGAGCACGGCATCCTGTTCACCGACGCCGACCACACCATCGACGTGGTCGCCGCCAACGCCGACGACGCCCGCCTGCTCTCCTGCAGCCGCGGCAGCCCGCTGCTGCGCGAGAAGCGCCGCACCACCGACCCCACCGGCACCCCCGTCGAGTGGTCCCAGGACCGCTACCTGCCCGGCACCGTCGCCTTCTCCATCCACAACTCGCTGGCGTCCTCGGCCCTTTCGCGGCACGCCCGGGACGACGACTGAGCGGTGGCCGCAACGAACGGGCGGACGGCCGGGCGGCAGCTGGTCGGTGGCTGGTCGGTGGCTGGTCGGTGGCCGGGCGGTGCCGGGCGGTGCCGGAAAACCGGGTGCCGCAGGGGCGGCCGGCGGTGAGAATCGCCGGATGACCGACATCACGCGCATCGACCCGGCGGAACTCCACCCCACCTCCGGCTACGCGCACATCACGGTGGTGGAGGCCGGGCGCACCGCGCACCTGGCCGGGCAGTGCCCGCTGGACGCGGACGAGAAGCTGGTCGGCGCGGGAGACCTGGACGCCCAGATCGACCAGGTGGTGGCCAACGCGCTGACGGCGCTGGCCGCGATCGGCATCGGGCCGGAGCGGGTGGTCCGCTCGGTGGTCTACGTGGTCGGCGACCGCAGCGAGGTCCTCGCCGGCGCCTGGCACCGCCTGGCCGCCTCCCCGCTCGCCCCCGCCCTCACCACCGCCTCCACCCTGCTCGGCGTCGCCGCCCTCGGCTACACCGGCCAGTTGGTCGAGATCGACCTGACGGCGGCGCTGCCGGGCTGACTCCGGGTCAGCACCTCCCCCGTCCAGCGCCGGAGCTGGGCCAGCAGCACGGCCAGCCGGCGGACGCCGCCCGGGAAGGCGGGCAGCAGCAGGACGGCGGGCAGGCAGGCCGCCGTCACCAGGAGCACCGGCAGCAGGGCCAGGGCGACGATGACCGCGCGCTGGCAGGAGGCCAGGGCGCGGACGGCTTCGGTGAACATCAATGGGCCTTTCGCTGCGGGGAGTTGCGGATTCCTCCTACTCTTCGGAACGGACCGGGCGTTGCGCCAGACGCAACGGATTGCCGATGTCCGGCAACGGGGGAGGGAAGGCGATGGCGCTCGAACTGCCGGGCGGCGAACCGGAGGTGGCGGCCCTGACCGCCTTCCTGGGCCAGCTGTTCCGGGCCCTCGGCCTCTCGCTCACCCGGTACGCCGCCCGGTGCAACCGCGACAAGGGCAGCGTCTCGCGCTACCTGAGCGGAGCCCGGATCGCCCCGAAGGACTTCGTCGACGAACTGCTCCGGCAGGTCGCCGAGACCACCGGGCAGTCGGTCTCGCCGGACGTCCAGGAGCACGCCCACCGGCTGCGGATGGCGGCGTTGCGGGTGCGCAACGCCTCCCGGCACGAGGTCGAGGAGCTCCGCGAGCGGCTCGGCGCGGCCGAACGCGAACTCCAGCTCGCGGGCGTCCGGGAACGGCACCTGCTGCGCTCCCTGGAGGCCACCGAGGCGCAGGCCGCGCAGGCCGAACAGCGCTACCGGCAGCTGGAGACCGACCGGGCCGCCGCCCGCTACGAGACCGGCCCCGGAGCGCTGGAGCGTCGGCCGGACGGATCCGGCGCCGACTTCGCCCGGGAGGAACTGCGGGCACTGAAACGGGAGTTGGACCTGCTGCGGGCCGAACTCGCCCGGGCCCAGGCGCTGCGCCACGACGCCGAGGAGCAGTGCGTCCGGCTGGAGGCCCGGCTGCTCGCCGCCGAGGCCGCGCTCACCACCCAACGGGCGCGCCGGGAGCGGGAGTTCGACTACCGGGCGGAGCTGGAGTCGCCCGCGGCGGTGCTCACCCGGGAGTTCGCCCGGACGGTCGGCACCGGGGCCGACCCGGAGACCACCGCCGCCGAACTGTGCGCGGTGTTCGTCCCCGGCTGGGCCGCCGCGGCCGCCGTCGAGGTGCGCGCCGCGTTCGTCGGGGAGGACGGCGCCCCCGACGGCTGGACGCCGGACGGCCTGCTGCTGCACCGCCTCGGCACGGCCGGCGCCGCGGGGGAGGACCGCGACCGGGTGGTCGTCCCCCGCGCACAGGCCGAACGGATCCTCCGGGAGGGCGCGCCGGTGCACGCCGACTCGCCCGAAGGCCCGGTGCTGGCACTGCCGTTGGCCGTCCGGGGCGAGGTGTTCGGCGTGCTCCGGCTGTTCGGCGGCGCGGGCGGCGGCGCGGGCGGCGACGGGGGCCGGGCGGCGTACGGGCGGGCCGAGGCCGAACTGCTGGCCGGCCTGGCCGAGCGCGGGGCGCTGCTGCTGGACAGCGCCCGGATGCACCGGGCCGAGGCCCGGCTGGCGCGGGCGCTGCAGCGCTCGATGATCCCCGACACCCTGCCGGGCACGCCCTGGGTGCGGTTGGCACACCGCTTCCGCCCCGGCGGGCACCGGGGCGGGGCCGGCGGCGACTGGGTCGACGCCGTCCCGCTGCACGGCAACCGGGTCGCCCTGGTGGTCGGCGCCGTACTGGGCCACGGCCTGCCCGCCGTCCAGGCGATGAGCCGGCTGCGGGCCGGGGTGCAGGCCTTCACCCTGCTGGACGTGCCCCCCGCCCGGCTGCTGCGGCACCTGGACGACCTGGCCCAGCGGCTCGGCGACGACCACCTCGCCACCTGCCTGTACGCGGTCTACGACCCGGTCGCCCGCACCTGCGAACTCGCCTCGGCCGGGCACCTGCCGCCCGTCCTGCTGCACCCCGGCGGCGGCAGCACGGAGGTCGCCCTGCCCGCGAACGCCCCGATCGGTGTCGGCGGCGTCCCGTTCGCGGCCCGCACCATCGAGGTGCCGGACGGCTCCGTGCTGGTGCTGTGCAGCGGCAACCGGGTCGAACTGGCCGACCACTGCGCCGGGTTGACCGGATCGGGGTGGCTGCCGGAGCAGGTGTGCGACTTCGTGCTGGAGGAGCCGGGCGCGGTGGAGCGCCGGGACGACCTCGCAGTGCTGGCCGCCGCGTTCGACGGCGCGCCCCGGGCGGAGGAGGAGCGCTACGAGATACTGCCCCGGCCGGTGGAGGTGCCGCTGCTCCGCCGGCTGGTGCGCCGGCAGCTCGCGGCCTGGGGGCTGGGCTCCATCGCCGACACCGCCACCCTGCTGGTCGGCGAACTGGTCACCGACGCGGTCGCGACGGCGGAGGAGATGATCGGGCTGCGGCTGGTGTGGACCGACCGGCTGCTGGTCGAGATCACCGACGACCAGCGCGAACTGCCCGCCCTGGCGGAGGTGGACCCGCTCGCGGAGGAAGGGGCCGGCCGGGGCCTGCTGCTGCTGAGCAGGCTCGCCGACCGGTGGGGCGCCGAACGCAGCTCCTACGGCCGGAAGGTCTGGTTCGAGCTGTCGCCGCTGCCCGGCTAGCGCATCAGATCCAGCAGCAGCGGCCGGAATTCGGCGAACGAGGGGGTCGCGGCGGCCGGGTCCTTGGCGGCCTCGTCCCAGCGGCGGACGGCGACGGCGTCGGCGCTGAACGGGTGGGCGGCGAAGGCGGCGGCCTCGGCCGGGGGCATCGGGCCGCCCTGGAGGGCCAGGGTGTGGACGGAGGCGGGGGAGAGGCGGTCGAGGTAGCCGGGTTCGGTGGCGCACAGGTAGCGCTTGGCGTCGACGTGCAGGCGGACCGGTTCGGTGACGGCGGGCGGGAAGTGCGGGGCGAGCCGGGCGGCGGCGGTGGCGCCGTGGCGGTTGTCGGTGCCGGCCATCAACTCCCGTCCGCTGCCCCGGAAGTGGCCGGTGTCGTGGAGCAGGGCGGCGGCCACCAGGGCGGGCGGGGCGCCCGCGGCGCGGGCCAGGGCGGCGGCCTGCAGCATGTGGGCGGCCAGGGTGACGGCCTCGCCGAGGTACTCGCCGGCGCCCTCGCCCTCGAACAGTTCCTCGAGTTCGTCCAGGGCGGCGGTGCGGCGGCGCAGCACGGCCAGGGTGGAGGAGAGCGCGTCGAGGTCGGCGTAGCAGCCCTGGAGGTGGCGGTGGCCGGTGCCGTCGCCGGTCTCGAAGGCGGTGCGGGCGTGCAGCAGCCGGGTGTTGTCGAAGAGCAGGCAGTCGCCGGGGGCGAGCCGGAAGTCCAGCCGCAGTTCCGGGCGCAGGGTGATCGCGGCGAACCGGCGGTAGGCGGCGTAGAAGGCGTCCAGCCCGGCGGGGGACAGGGCGCGCAGCGCGGCGGTGTCGGTGGAGCGGTTGTTGAAGCGGACCTCGCGGATCGCGCCGCGCGGGTCGAGACCGATCAGCGGCTTCTCGGCGGCGAGTTCGGTGCCCCGGTCGCGGTAGCGGAACGGCACCGGTGTGCGGGCCAGCAGCGCGAACGCGGCCGGGTCCTCCGCCCGCAGCAGGTCGGCGGCCCGGAAGCCGTCGACCAGGCCGGAGTCGCCGCCCGCGCAGTCGTTGCGCAGGCAGTGCAGCAACTGCAGGGTGGGCACCGGGTCCCGGTAGGGGTTGTCGGTGTGCGGGGCGATGGCGAGGCCGGTGAACGCCAGGTTCGCCGGGTCGGGCTCGACCCGGACGTCGAACAGCTCGCCGTAGTTGGTCTCCCGGACGTACCCGAAGCTGCGGGCGACCTCCAGCACCCGCCCCGGCTCGGCCGGGACGCCGCGCAGCAGCGCGAAGCCGGAGCGGCGGACGGCCGCCAGCACCGCGATCCGCTCCTCCGGGTCGGCCAGGTACGCGGCCCAGTCGGCCTCGGGCAGGCCGCGGGCGAAGTCGGCGGCCCGCCACAGCCGTTTGGCGTGCTCGGTGCGCTCGTCGGGGGCGGCGGGCGCGTCCCAGCCGGCCGGGTAGTGCGAGCGGTGGCCGTCGGACCAGTGCACGGTCAGGCCGGCGGCGTCCTCGACGGCCCCGACGGCGGTCAGGCCGTCGGGCAGGTCGCCGATCTGGAAGCGCTTCTGCCCGCCGCGCGGGTCTCGGCACTCGGTGCACGGGCAGTTGTCGCGCAGCCAGTACGGGTTGGGCACGGACATCGGGTCAGCCTCCGGTTGTACAGCCAACTTCGCGGGGGCTGCTCAGCCAAGACCGCCCGGGCGTCCACCACCCGCCCACCCGGTGAACGCCGGGCCACCGGCAGCCGAACCCTGTCCCCACCAGGGCCTAACCTGCCCGCATGACGCTCGACCTCCCCCGCGACCTGCCCGCCGCACTCACCGACCGCACCGCCGCCTGGCGGTGCAGGACGACTCCTGGCCGGCGCTGCGGGCCACCGGCGAGGAGGCGCTGGATGCGCTGTGCGAGCAGATCGAGGTCTCCTGGTTCAGGAGCTGACCGCCTGCTCCCACGCCCCGGTGGCCGCCGCGACCGCTGCTGCGGCCGGGGTGCCGGTGGCCTGGGCGAGGAGTTCCAGGGTGGCGATGACGGTCTCCGGGGTGGCGGCCGGGCCGTAGTGGTTGAGGCGGAGCATGGTGGCGGACAGTGGGCCGCCGCCCGCCTGGACGGGCAACTGGGGGGCGTGGCGGCGGAGTTCGGCGGCCAGGGCGGCGGCGTCGACGCCGTCGGGGGTGCGCAGGGTGGTGGCGACCGGGGCGGCGTGCTCGGGGCGCCGGACGTAGGGGGTGAGGGTGCCGAGGGCGAGGGCGCCCGCGCGGGTGGCGGCGGCTGCGGCGCGGTGGCGGGCGATCACCGCGTCCAGGGTCTCGGCTTCGATCGCGGCCAGGCACTCCTCCAGCGCCAGCATCTCCACCTGGGCGGGGGCGTGCGGAAGTTGGGTGCGGCCGGCGTCGGTCCAGCGCTCCTTCCAGTCCAGCAGGGAGAGGTAGGAGCGGCGCGGCGCGGCCGGGTTGGCGGCGATCCGCTGCCAGGCGCGTTCGCTCACCGACACCGCGGAGACGCCGGCCGGGCCGCCCATCGCCTTCTGGCCGCCGATCACGCACAGGTCGACGCCCCACTCGTCGGTGAGCAGCGGTTCGGCGGCCACCGAGGCCACCGCGTCCAGCATCAGCAGGGCGCCGTGCTGCCGGACCACCTCGGCGATCTCCGCGACCGGGTTGGTGTTGCCGGTGGCGGCCTCGGCGTGCACCAGGGAGACGAAGTCGATCTCCGGGTGCGAGTTCAGCGCCGCGGCGACCTGCTCGGCGCCCGCCGCCGCGTCGTACGGCACCGCCAGGTCGACGACCTCCGCGCCGGCGTCGCGCAGCCAGCCGCCGAAGGTCTGCCCGTACGGGCCGGTGACGACGTTCAGCGCGGTCGAGCCCGGGTGCGCCGCGCCCTTGACGGCGGCCTCCAGCGGGAGCAGCGCCTCGCCCTGGGTGACGATCACGTCGTTGCGGGTGCGCAGCAGGGCCGCCACCCCGTCCTCGATCGCGGCGAACCGGTCGGCGGTCATCGGGGGGAGGTCGAGCAGCATGCGGGCGGGCCTTTCGGTGCGGCGGAGGGCCGCCGGGACGGGCCGGCGGGGCGGAGGGTCGCCGTCGAACAGTCTGCCGCAGATCGCCCGCCGGGCCGCGACCGGCGCCGAGTACAGTGCCAGGCATGACAGACCGTGCGGTGCTGCACATCAAGGGCCGGGTGCTGGTCGGCCCCGACGACGTCCGGGACGAACTCTGGGCCGTGGACGGGCGGGTGACCTTCGAGCGCCCCGCCGCCGAGCCGTCCGCCACCCTCACCGGCTGGGCGCTGCCCGGCCTGGTCGACGCGCACTGCCACGTCGGCCTGGACGCGCACGGCGCCGTCGACCGCGACACCAGCGAGAAGCAGGCGCTCACCGACCGGGACGCCGGGACCCTGCTGATCCGCGACGCGGGCTCGGCCGCCGACACCCGCTGGATCGACGAGCGCGAGGACCTCCCGAAGCTGATCCGGGCCGGGCGGCACATCGCCCGCACCCGCCGCTACATCCGCAACTACGCGCACGAGATCGAGCCCGGCGACCTCGCCGCGTACGCGGCCGCCGAGGCCCGGCGCGGCGACGGCTGGGTCAAGCTGGTCGGCGACTGGATCGACCGCGGCGCGGGCGACCTCGCCGCCTGCTGGCCCGGCGACGCCCTCGCCGAGGCGATCGCCGCCGCCCACGCCGAGGGCGCCCGGGTCACCGCGCACTGCTTCGCCACCGACTCGCTGCCCGACCTGCTGGCCGCCGGCATCGACTGCGTCGAGCACGCCACCGGCCTGACCGAGGAGCTGATCCCGGCCTTCGCCGAACGCGGCGTCGCCATCGTCCCCACCCTGGTCAACATCGCCACCTTCCCGAAGCTCGCCGACGGCGGCGAGGCCAAGTTCCCGGCCTGGTCCGCGCACATGCGCCGGCTGCACGCCCGCCGCTACGACACCGTCGGCGCCGCGCACGACGCCGGCATCCCGGTCTACGTCGGCACCGACGCGGGCGGCTCGCTCGCCCACGGCCTGGTCGCCGAGGAGGTCCTCGAACTGACCCGGGCCGGGCTCACCCCCGTCGAGGCCCTCGCCGCCGCCACCTGGTCGGCCCGCAGCTGGCTCGGCCGCCCCGGCCTGACCGAGGGCGCCCCCGCCGACCTCGTCCTCTACGAGGCCGACCCCCGCGCCGATCTGCGGGTGCTGGCCGCGCCGACCCGCGTGGTGCTCAACGGCCGGGTGGCGTGAGCGCGGGGCGGGCCGGTGCCGAGGGGTGAGGGGCCGCGCGAACTCCGGTTGTCAGCGCGGCCGATAGGCTTCCGTCATGGCTGCTCGACCCTTGCACGAAATCGTTGAACCCGGCTGGGCCCAGGCCCTCGCGCCGGTCGCCGGACAGGTCGCCGCGATGGGCGACTTCCTGCGCGCCGAACTCGCGGCCGGACGCACCTACCTGCCGCCCGGCCCGCAGATCCTGCGGGCCTTCCAGCAGCCGTTCGCGGACGTCCGGGTGCTGATCGTCGGACAGGACCCGTACCCGACGCCCGGGCACGCGGTGGGGCTCAGCTTCTCGGTGGCGCCCGGGGTCCGGCCGCCGTACAGCCTGGAGAACATCTACCGGGAGCTGAACCAGGACCTCGGTCTGCCGGTGCCGACCACCGGCGACCTCACGCCGTGGACGCAGCAGGGCGTCCTGCTGCTCAACCGGTCGCTCACCACCCAGGCCCGGGTGACCAACGCGCACCGCGGCAAGGGCTGGGAGGCCGTCACCGACCAGGCGATCCGGGCGCTGGCGGCCCGCGGCGGCCCGCTGGTGGCGATCCTCTGGGGCCGTCCCGCCCGCGAACTGCGGCCGCTGCTCGGCCAGGTGCCCAGCATCGAGTCCGCCCACCCCAGCCCCCGTTCCGCGGACGGCGGCTTCTTCGGCTCCCGGCCGTTCAGCCGGGCCAACGACCTGCTGGTCCGGCAGGGCGGCCGGCCCGTGGACTGGCGGCTGGCCTGAGCCCGGACGCGTGGCCGCCGGGGCCGGTCAGGGGAGTTTCTGCTCGGTCCAGATGACCTTCCCGGCCTCGGTGTAGCGGGTGCCCCAGCGCTGGGCGATCTGGCCGACCAGGAACAGGCCGCGCCCGCCCTCGTCGGTGCTGGCGGCCAGCCGGACCCGGGGCGAGGTGCTGCTGGCGTCCGCGACCTCGCAGATCAGGGTCCGCCCGTACACCAGGCGCACCCCGATCGGGGGGCTGCCGTGCCGGACGGCGTTGGTGACCAGTTCGCTGAGGATCAGCTCGGTGCCCATCACCAGTTCCTCCAGGCCCCAGCGGCGCAGCCGGGCGGTGGCGGCGGCCCGGCTGGCGGCGACCGCGGCGGGGTCGGGCGGGACGTTCCACTCGGCGATCCGGTCGCGCGGCAGCGCCAGGGTGCGGGCGACCAGCAGGGCGATGTCGTCGGCCGAGTCGGCGGGCAGCATCGCGTCCAGCACGGCCCGGCAGGTCTGTTCGGGGCTGCGCCCGGGGTGGGCGAGGGCCGTGCAGAGCCGGCCCAGGCCGACGTCGATGTCGTGGGTGCGGGACTCCACCAGCCCGTCGGTGTAGAGGACCAGCCGGCTGTCCTCGGGGACGGCGAGCTCGACGGTGGTGAACGGCAGGCTGCGCAGGCCCAGCGGCGGCCCGGCGGGGGTGTCGGGGATCTCGACGGTGCCGTCGGGGTGCACCAGGACGGGCGGCAGGTGCCCGGCCCGGGCGAGCAGGCAGCGGCAGGAGACCGGGTCGTAGACCGCGTAGAGGCAGGTGGCGCCGATGATCGCGCCCTCCCGGCCGCCGGCGCTCTCCTCCTCGTCGATCCGGGCGACCACCTCGTCGAGGTGGGTGAGGAGTTCGTCGGGCGGCAGGTCGAGCATGGCGAGGTTGTGCACGGCGGTGCGCAGCCGGCCCATGGTGGCGGCGGCGTGCAGGCCGTGGCCGACCACGTCGCCGACCACCAGGGCGACCCGGGCGCCGGAGAGCGGGATGACGTCGAACCAGTCGCCGCCGACCCCGGCGTGGGCGGGCAGGTAGCGGTGCGCGGCCTCGACGGCGTCCTGGGCGGGCAGGTCGCGCGGCAGCAGGCTCTGCTGGAGGGTGACGGCGAGCGGGTGGCCGCCGCTGATGGCCGCGGCGAGCTGCTCCTGGCTGGTGTACCGGGCTTCGAACAGGCCGCCGTTGCGGCCGAGCCGCAGGACGGCGATCCGGTCGGCGACGGCCTGGACGTCGTCCAGGTTGTGGCTGACCATGATCACCGCGTGGTCCCGGGAGCGCAGCAGGCGGATCAGGTCGAGCATCTGCACGGTCTGCTCGACGGTGAGCGCGACGGTCGGCTCGTCGAGGAGCACCAGTTCGGGCCGGCCGATCAGGGCCCGGGCGATGGCGACGGCCTGGCGCTGGCCCAGGGTGAGCGAGCCCACCGGGACCCGGACGCTGGGCAGGGGGAGTTCGAGTTCGTCGAACAGGGCGAGGGAGCGTTTCTCCATCTCCAGTTCCCGCAGCACCCCGAACCGGCGCAGCTCGCGGCCGAGGTAGAGGTTGGCGACCGCGTCCAGCCGGTCGACCAGCGAGAGGTCCTGGTAGACGGTGGCGATCCGCAGCCGCCGGGCGTCGGCGGGCCGGCGCAGTTCGACCGGGACGCCCTCCCACTCGATGGTGCCCGCGTCCGGGGGGCCGACCCCGGAGACGGCCTTCACCAGGGTGCTCTTGCCGGACCCGCTGTCGCCGACCAGGCCGAGCACCTGGCCGCGGTCCACCTGGAGGTCGACCGAGTCGAGGGCCCGGACGGCGCCGTAGTACTTGCTGATCCCGCGCAGCGACAACAGCGGAACCCGGGGCACGCGCCCACCTCCACCCTCTCCGCGGCCCACCGGGCGGCAGTCGTTCCGCCGTCCGGCCCCGGCCATCCGGCGGAGGGCCGGTGGCACGGGCTCCCCACCCTGGCACCGGTGCCGCGGGCGGCGCGGACGGGACACGCGGGAGCACCCCGTTCGGCGGTACGGGCCGGGCGCGGGCCGGCGGCCGGGGCCGGGCGGTGTCCGCCGGGGCTTTCCCCGCTGGCCGGAATGTTTCCGGAAACGGTCAGTCCGGAGCGTCAACCTCACCCGAAGGAGTGAACTGACGCTCCGTGTTGCTGGAGTGACGCACTGTTCGAAGAGACTGGCGCCAGTCGAGAGCGCGAGTCCCCTCCCCGTGCGGAGCGCCGGGTGAGGTCGCGGGCGCGCTCTTCCGTTCACCACGTGTGGGGGTTCCTGTCATGTCTGTTCTGCGTTCGGTCGCCGCCCCGGCTCTCGCGGCGGCCGCCCTCGCGGTCGCCCTGCCGCTGCCCGCGGCCTCCGCCGCCGAGGCCGGCGGGACGCCCGCGCAGCCCGGGAAGGCCAGTGCGGTGACGGCCCAACTGGCGCTGGACGTCACGCTGTTGAACACGGTGAACGTGCCGGTCGACGTGGCGCTGAACAAGGTGGAGTCGCCCGCGCAGCGGGACGGCGCGATGCTGACCGCCAAGGTGGACGGGGTGGACGGCGGGCGGCCGGTGACGCTGGTCAAGGCCGAGGTGGGCACGTCGGTGACGAAGGCGGACGACCGGCTGGCCACCGCGTCCGTGAAGCTGGTCAACGCGGACGTGCACGTGCCCGGCCTGCCGCTGACCACTCTGCTCGGCCTGGAGGCGATGAGCGCCGAGGCCAACTGCCCGGTGGACGGGCAGCCGACCGCGAACGTCACCGCCCCCGCCAGGCTCACGGTGCTCGGCAGGCCGGTCACGGTCGGCCTCAACTCGCCCACCCACGTGGACGTTCCGGCGATCGGCACGGT
This sequence comes from Kitasatospora sp. NRRL B-11411, assembly GCF_000721345.1. Classification (NCBI taxonomy): domain Bacteria; kingdom Bacillati; phylum Actinomycetota; class Actinomycetes; order Kitasatosporales; family Streptomycetaceae; genus Kitasatospora; species Kitasatospora sp. NRRL B-11411. The sequence continues at coordinate 16,110 of NZ_JOGH01000017.1, forward strand.
GGACGTCGAGTTCGCCAGGAAGACCGTGACCAGCAGCACGGCGGCGGCCTCCGCGCTGGAGGTGAAGATCGCGCTGAACCCGCTGAACCTCAACGTGGCGAAGGTGAACGGCACCGTCACGGTCGCCTCGGTGTCCTGCCGCAAGCCGGTGCCGGCGGTCGCCCCGGCGGCGGCCTCCTCGCCCGCGCCGTCGACCGCGCCCTCCGCCCCGGCCTCCGCGCAGAACCGGGCGGTGCCGAAGGAAGCCGGCGAGGAACTGGCGTACACCGGCTCCTCGGGCAGCACGGTGCTGGCCGCGGGCGGCGGGACGCTGCTGGTGGCCGGCGGCGCCGCGGTGTGGATGACCCGCCGGCGGCGGGCGGCGCACGCGCGGCACCGCTGACCGGACGCGGAACGGGCGCCGGCCGGGCGCCCGTTCCGCCCCTTCCGTCCCGGTGTTGCGCCCGGATGTCGAGACGGGCACTCTCCGTGGGTGAGCGTGCCGCTGCGGACCGTTGGTTCACATGGGCGTTACATAGGAGGAACAACCGGGAAACGGCGGCTTGCGACGCTACGCGGGCACCCACCACCCGAGCAGTGAGGATCACCGCAATGGCGATCAAGGCCGAGTACATCTGGATCGACGGCACGAAGCCGACCGCCAAGCTCCGCTCCAAGACCCGGGTGCTGCCGAACGCCGACAAGATCCCCACCTGGGGCTTCGACGGTTCCTCGACCAACCAGGCCGAGGGCCACGCCTCGGACCGCGTGCTGAAGCCGGTCAAGGTCGTCAAGGACCCGATCCGCGGCGGCGAGAACATCCTGGTGCTGTGCGAGGTCTTCGAGACCAACGGTGAGGCGCACGTCACCAACACCCGCGCCGCGCTGCGCGAGGTCGCCGAGCGCTACGCCGCCCAGGAGTCGATCTTCGGCATCGAGCAGGAGTACACCTTCTTCAAGGGCTCCCGCCCGCTCGGCTTCCCCGAGGGCGGCTTCCCGGCCCCGCAGGGCGGCTACTACTGCGGCGTGGGTGCCGAGGAGGTCTTCGGCCGCGAGATCGTCGAGCTGCACCTCGACCGCTGCATCGACGCCGGCCTGGCGATCTGCGGCATCAACGCCGAGGTCATGCCCGGCCAGTGGGAGTTCCAGATCGGCCCGGTCGACGCGCTGACCGTCTCGGACGACCTGTGGATCGCCCGCTACCTGCTCTACCGCACCGCCGAGGAGTTCGGCATCGACGCCACCCTCGACGCCAAGCCGGTCCGCGGCGACTGGAACGGCGCGGGCGCGCACACCAACTTCTCCACCAAGGCGATGCGCGAGGGCTACGACGCCATCATCACCGCCTGCGAGTCGCTCGGCGCCTCCCAGGAGAAGGTCCTGGAGCACGTCAACCAGTACGGCGACGACATCCAGTCCCGCCTGACCGGCAAGCACGAGACCGCCCCGTGGAACGTCTACTCCTACGGCGTGTCCGACCGCGGCGCCTCGGTCCGCATCCCGTGGCAGGTCGAGGTGGACCGCAAGGGCTACATCGAGGACCGCCGCCCGAACGCGAACGTCGACCCGTACGTGGTCACCCGCCTGATCGTCAACACCTGCTGCGAGGCCCTGGAGAAGGCCGGCCAGGTCTGATCCGCTTCCGCACCGCACGACGAGCGCCCGCCGCTCCCCCGCGCAGGGGGTCGGCGGGCGCTCGTCGTTGCGTCGTCCCGTCCGGCCGCTGCCGTTACATCCGGACGAAGCCGTGGGTGCGGCCGACCGGGCCGAAACCGCGCCGGGCGTACCACTGCTGCGGCCAGTCCTCGGCGTCGGCGACCAGGAAGCGCAGGCCGTCCGGGGCGCGGTCGGCGGCCAGCCGCAGCGCGGTGGCCAGCACGGCGTCGGCCAGGCCGCGGCGCTGGTGGTGCTCGGCGGTGGCCAGGTCCTCGATCTGGGCGGTGCCCGCGGCGTCCTGGTACAGGTCGGCCCAGGAGCCGAACTCGCCGTCGGTGTCCCGGGCGGCCAGCGTCAGCACCCGCTCGGCGCCCGCCGCCCGCGCGGTGCGCCGGCCGACCAGCTGGGCGATCGACTCGTCCGCCGCCCACGGCAGCCAGCAGCGCCACTGCCGCTCCAGCGCCGGGGCCAGCTCGTCCAGGGCGACCGGCCCGGCGCCGCCGCCGGGCGGCACCGGGCCCCGGTGCACCATCACCACCTCGGTCTCGTGCCGGTACCCGGCCGCCGCCAGCCCGGGCGCCAGCGCCAGGGCGGACGCGTCGTCGAACACCGAGATCCGCCGGTGCTCCAGGTGCCCCAGCACGTCCTCGGCCAGCCCGGCCACGTCCACCCCGCCCGGCGGGGCGTCCAGCACCAGCTGGTTGTGCTCGTGCGAGTACCCGAACTCCTCGCTCAACACCGCGAAACCGCCCGGCAGTTCCACCACCTCGGCAGCCTGCCGCCGGGCGAACGCCCGCCGGAACTCCAGCGCCACCCGCAAGCTCTCCTCGACCATCCGGCCATCGTAGGCCGCCCCCTCCGCCCGGCTCGAAGGGTTTGCCGCCGCTTGAGCCTCCCGCCGGGGGAGACGGCACAGTGGAGCCATGAACGGCACGGACAGCGACGGACTCATGTCGATCGGCGCACTGGCCCGGCGCACCGGGCTGACGGTGAAGACCGTCAGGTACTACTCGGACACCGGACTGGTGCCGTCCACCGACCGCACCGCGGCCGGCTACCGACGCTACGGCGCCGAGGCGGTGGCCCGGCTCGAACTCGTCCGCACCCTGCGCGAGCTGGGGATCGGACTGGAGGCGGTGCGCCGGGTGCTGGAGCGCGAGGCGAGCCTGGCCGAGGTGGCCCGGGCGCACGCCGACGCACTGGACCTGCGGATCCGGACGCTGCGGCAGCAGCGCGCCGTGCTCCGGGCCGTGGCCGAACGAGGAACCGACCCCGAGGAGACCGAGCTGATGCACCGACTGGTACGGCTGTCCGCCGAGGAACGGCGGCGCCTGATCGAGGAGTTCGTCGACGACACCTTCGGCACCGCCGACGCCAACCCGGAACTCGTCGCCCTGTTGCGCGCCGCGGTGCCCGAACTGCCCGAGGAGCCGACCACCGACCAGGTCACCGCCTGGGCCGAACTCGCCGAACTCACCCGCGACCCGGACTTCCGGGCCTCGATCCGGCGGATGGCCGCCTACCAGGCCGAACAGCGCGCCGAGGGCGACAGCACCGGCCTGCACCACCAACTCACCGAGCAGGTACGGGAAGTGGTCACCGCCGCGCTCGCTGCGGGCACCGCCCCCGGCACCCCCGCCGCCGCCACCGCGCTGGCCGCCCTCACCGCCCGCTACGCCGAGGTGTTCGGCCGCCCGGACGACGCCGCCCTGCGCGGGTGGATCCTGCGCCGCCTTGAGGTGGCCGCCGACCCGCGGGTCGAGCGCTACTGGTCGCTGCTTGCCCGGATCAACGGCTGGCCCGCCCCGCCCGCACTGGCCCCCGTGTTCGGCTGGTTCACGGCGGCGCTGCGTGCGGCGGGATAACCGGGTGCGGGGCGTCCTAGGCTGGGGCCATGGCTGACACCGCGTCCACCGACGCCGATTTCACTCCGTCGGAGCTGGCCCGTGGCCGGGCGTTGCGCCGGGCCCGGCTGCCGTGGGTGCTGGGCGGGCAGCTGGCCTCGCTGGGGCTGAGTGCGGTGCTGGGGTTCAGTGCGGCCGGGGCGGGGCTGGTGGGGGCGGTCGGGGGGTGGTTCGGCGGGAGCTGGGCGGCCCAGGTGCTGGCGGGGAGTGCGGCGCTGGTGCTGCTCGGCCGGGCGGTGACGCTGCCGTTCTCGGCCCGGGTGCGGGCGGTCTCGGTACGGTACGGCCTGGTCACCCAGGGCTGGGGCGGCTGGGCGGTGGACGTGCTGCGCGGCACCGCCGTCACGCTCGCGCTGTTCCTGCCGCTGACGCTGGGCCTGTACGCGCTGATCGGGTGGTCGCCGGACCGCTGGTGGGTGCCGGGGGCGGTGGGGGCCGCGCTGCTGGCCGTCGCGCTGTCCTTCCTGCACCCGCTGGTGCTGGAGCCGCTGTTCAACCGGTTCACCCCGCTGGCGGAGGGCGAACTGCGCACCGCCCTGCTGGAGTTGGCCCGCCGGGACGGCATCGCGGTGCGCGAGGTGCTGGTCGCCGACGCCTCCCGCCGCACCACCGCGCTGAACGCGTACGTCTCCGGGTTCGGCCCGACCCGGCGGATCGTCGTCTACGACACCCTGCTGACCACCGCCGAGCCGCGCGAGATCGAACTGGTCGCCGCCCACGAACTCGGCCACGTCAAGCACCGGGACGTCGCCACCGGCACCGCGCTCGGCGCGCTCGGCGCGGCCGTCGCGGTGCCGGTGCTGGCTGCGCTGCTGGCCTGGCGCCCGCTGCTGGACGCGGCCGGCGCCGCCGACGCCCAGGACCCGCGCTCGCTGCCGCTGCTGGCCGCCCTCGCCGCCCTGCTCGGCGCGCTCAGCGTCCCCGCACAGTGCGCCGCCAGCCGCCGGATCGAGACCCGCGCCGACCGGCACGCGCTCGAACTCACCGGCGACGCCGAGCAGTTCATCGCCATGCAGCGCCGCCTCGCGGTCACCAACGTCGCCGACCCGTACCCGCCCCGGGCCGTCGAACTGCTCCTCGCCACCCACCCCAGCACCGGCCGCCGGATCGCCGCCGCCCGGGCCTGGCTCGCCGCGAAGGCGGCCTGATGACCCGCCCGCTGCTGATGCTCGACGTCGACGGCCCGCTCGCCCCGTACGTCGGCAGCCCCTACCGCCGGCCCGAGGGCTACCTCACCCACCGCGTCCCGGTGCGCAGTTGGCACGAGCGCCAGCGCGCCGCCGGCATCCGCAACCCGAAACCGCTGCGGGTCTGGCTGCACCCCGACCACGGCCCGGCGCTGCGCGCCCTGCCCTACGAACTGGTCTGGGCCACCACCTGGAAGGACGAGGCCAACGAGCACCTCGCCCCGCTGCTCGGGCTGCCCGAACTCCCGTACGTGGACTGGCCGTTCATGCACCACGGCGACCCCGACGACCTGCACTGGAAGACCCGCCACCTGGTCGCCTGGGCCGCCGGTCGGCCGTTCGCCTGGGTGGACGACGAGAGCGGGCCGCAGGACGCCGCGTGGATCGCCGCCCACCACCCGGCCCCCGCGCTGACCCTGACCGTCGACCACCGGGTCGGCCTGCGGCCGGCCGACTTCACCGCCCTCGCCGACTGGGCCGGAAGGAACGGGAGTTGATCCTCCACACGCTGCGCCGCCACCCGGTCAAATCGCTGCTCGGCGAGGAGGTCGCCCGGGCCCGGATCGACGGCCGCGGCCTCGACGGCGACCGCCGCTACGCGCTGCTCGACCTCACCGACGGCCGGATCGCCAGTGCCAAGGAGCCCCGCACCTGGCGCCGCCTGCTCACCCTGCGCGCCGAGAGCAAGGACACCGGGGTGCGGATCACCGGCCCCGACGGCGCCGAACTCGACGACGCCGCGCTCTCCGCGCTGCTCGGCCGCCCCGTCCGGCTGATCGACGAGCGGCCGCCCGGCTCGACCCTGCGCCGCTCCGTCCCCGAGCAGGTGCTGGCCGCCGGGATCGACGCCGAAGTCGATTACACCGTCCAGGAGTTCGGCAGCGCCGCGGAGCCCGGCAGCTTCTTCGACTTCGCCCCGCTGCACCTGGTCACCACCGCCACGCTGGCCGGCGCCCCCGCCGCCCGCTACCGCCCCAACCTGGTGATCGAGCACGACGGCGAGCCCTGGTCGGAGAACGACTGGACCGGCCGCGAACTCGCCGTCGGCGCCGAACTGCGCCTGCGGATCATCGCCCGCACCCCGCGCTGCGCCGTCCCCACCCTCGCGCACGGCCCGCTGCCCGCCGACCCGGAGGCGCTGCGCCGCCCGGCCCGGCACAACCGGGTCCGGCCGCTGCCCGAACTGCCGCCCCTCCCGTGCCTGGGCGTCTACGCCCAGGTGCTCACCCCGGGCACGGTCGGACCCGGCGACCGGGTGCGGTTGTACTGAGCGCCCCCGGCCGTCAGCGACCCGCCGGCGCGGCGTCCGGGAGCGCCTTCGCCAGCGCGGCGAGGAAGCCGTCGGTGGTGGCCGGGTCGCGGACGGCGATGCGCAGCCAGTCCGGGCCGAGGCCGGGGAAGGTGTCGCCGCGGCGGACGGCGTAGCCGGCCTCGCGCAGGCGGGTGCGGACGGCGGCGGCGTCCGGGAGGCGGACCAGGACGAAGGACGCGGCGGGGGTGCCGTGGACCCGGACGCCGGGCAGGGCGGCGAGGCCGGCCAGCAGGTGGGCGCGGTGGACGGCGGTGGTGCGCGCGGCCTGCTCGGCCTCGGCCAGGGCGGCCGGGGCGGAGCAGAGTTCGGCGGCGGCCAGCGCGGGCGTGGAGACCGGCCACAGCGGCTGCGCGGCGGCCAGGGCGGCGACCAGCGGGGCGGGGGCGAGCAGGTAGCCGATCCGCAGGCCGGCCAGGCCCCAGGTCTTGGTGAGGCTGCGCAGCACGACCACGTCGCCGGGCAGGTCGCGGACGGCGGCGAGGCTCTGGCGCTCGCCGGGGTCGGTGTCCATGAACGCCTCGTCGACGACCAGGGTGCGCCCGGGCCGGGCCAGCTCGGCCAGGGCGGCGGCCGGGTGCAGGATGGAGGTGGGGTTGGTGGGGTTGCCGACCACCACCAGGTCGGCGTCCTCGGGGACCGCCCCGGGCGGCAGGCGGAAGTCCTGCTCCGGCGTGAGGAGGACGCGGTGGACGGTGTGCCCGGCGTCCCGCAGCGCCGCCTCGGGTTCGGTGAACTGCGGGTGCACGACGGTGGCGCGGCGCGGCCGCAGCACCCGGGCCAGCAGCACGAACGCCTCGGCCGCGCCCGCGGTGAGCAGCACCTCCCCGACCGGGCGGCGGTGCCGGGCGGCGACGGCGGCGCGGGCGGCGGTGCCGTCGGGGTAGGCGGCGAGGTCGGCGAGGGTCGCGGCGAGACGGGCGTGCAGCCAGGTCGGCGGGGTGCCGGTGCGGACGTTCACGGCGAGGTCGACCAGGCCCGCGGAGCGGACCTCGGCGTCGCCGTGATGGCGCAGATCGGGCTGCTGGTTCACCTGTTGTCCTCCTGGGGCGGGGCGGCGAGCGCGGCGGTGGCCGAGGCGGTGGCGGTGCGCGGCGCGAGCAGGCGTGCGCCGGGCCCGGCCGAGGCGAGGGCGGCGGCCTCGGCGACGCTGGGGGTGCCGACCGCGGCGGCGACCCGGGCGGAGCCGCCGGGCCCCGGGACGGCGGCCAGCACGGCGGCCGGGTGGCCGGTCAGCGGGAGGCCCAACTCCCTTGCGGCGGCGAGCAGTCCGGGCTCGGTGAGCTTGCTGTCGAGGGTGGCGGCGCTCCCCAGCGCGGTGCGGTCGAGGCCGAGGGCGGCGAGCGCCGCGTCGACGGTGCGCAGCAGGTCGGCGGCGGGGGTGCCGCGCCGCAGGCCGAGGCCGAGCGCCAGCCGGGGGGCGCGCGCCGGGCCGTCGGGTGCGCCGTCCGCGTCCACGTGCTGCTCGGCCCTCCCCGTCCGTTCCGCTCCGGGCCGGGCGTGCCGCCGGGCCGCCAGGAATCCCACCATGTCGGTCCGAGCAGGGTCAATCGGGACGGGTGTGAGAAGCGTCGCCCGGCTGGCCGAAAAGCGTCGGCGGGCCGAAGTTGCCCAGCCAACCGTTCGCTTGTTCTTCATGTGTCAAAAGTCCCGGCGGCCACGGACCCCGCCCTAGCCTTTCGGGCGCTCCACCACCCTGTCCGGCACCTTCCCCGCCACGGAGGACCACCGACATGTCCGCTCAGCTCAGCCGCCGCACCAAGCGCCGCCTGACCGCGGCCGGCAGCGCCGTCGCCCTCGCCGCCACCTCGTTCGGCCTGTGGGCCGCCGCCGGCAGCACCGCGCAGGCCGCCGCGCTGCCCACCCCCGACCACGTGATCGTCGTGGTGATGGAGAACCACGCGTACAGCCAGGTCATCGGCAGCTCCAGCGCCCCGTACCTGAACAACACCATCAAGGCGGGCGGCGCCAACCTGACCCAGTCCTACGGCCTGACCCACCCGTCGGAGCCCAACTACTACATGCTGTTCTCCGGCTCCAACCAGGGCCGCACCGACGACAGCTGCGTCTCCGTCGGCTCGATGACCGCGCCCAACCTGGCCTCCGAGCTGATCGCCTCCGGCCAGAGCTGGGGCTCCTACAACGAGGGCCTGCCCAGCCAGGGCTCCACCACCTGTTCCAACTCCAGCGGCAAGTACGCGCAGAAGCACAACCCGTGGTTCGGCTTCTCCAACGTGCCCACCAGCACCGCGTACACGATGGCCCAGTTCCCCACCGACTACACCAAGCTCCCGAAGGTCTCCTTCGTGGTGCCGAACCTGTGCAACGACATGCACGACTGCTCGGTGACCACCGGCGACACCTGGATCAAGAACAACCTCGGCGCCTACGCCACCTGGGCGCAGACCCACAACAGCCTGCTGGTCGTCACCTTCGACGAGGACAACAGCCTCTCCGGCAACCGGATCCCGACCCTGTTCTACGGCCAGCACGTCACCCCGGGCTCCAGCAGCGCCACCACCTACAACCACTACAACGTGCTGCGCACCCTGGAGGACCTGGCCGGCCTGACCGCCCACGCCGGCAACGCCGCCTCCGCCACCGACGTCACCGGCATCTGGAACTGACGCCCGATGTACCTCGCGGACGCCCGCTCCACGAAGAGTGACCGCGCCGCGGCCGTCGCCCCGAACTCCGGTTCGGGGCGGCGCGCCGCCGTCCCCGGCACCGTGCTCGCGCTCGGCGCGGTCAGCCTGGTCACCGACGTCTCCTCCGAGATGGTCAGCGCGGTCCTGCCGCTGTACGTGGTCACCGCGCTGGGCCTGTCCCCGCTCGGCTTCGGCCTGCTCGACGGCATCAACAACGGCGTCGGCGCGCTGGTGCGCCTGCTCGGCGGCCACCTCGCCGACCGCGGCGGCCGCGGCCACAAACTGGTCGCCGGACTCGGCTACGGCCTGTCCGCGCTGTGCAAGCCGCTGCTGCTGCTGGTCCACACCCTGCCGCTGATCAGCGGCGTGCTGGCGGTCGACCGCACCGGCAAGGGCCTGCGCACCGCCCCCCGGGACGCGATGATCTCGCTGGCCACCGCCCCCGAGCACCGCGGCCGGGCGTTCGGCGTGCACCGCGCGATGGACACCACCGGCGCGCTGATCGGCCCGCTGCTGGCCTTCGCCGTCCTGCGGATCGCCGACGACCGCACCGAACTCTCCAGCTACGGCGCCGTGTTCACCGTCTCCGGCTGCGTCGCGGTGCTCGGCGTGCTGCTGCTGGTGCTGTTCGTCCCCGGCCGGATCACCCGGGCCGGACAGCCGCCCGCCGACACCCCCGCCCCGAAGCCCACGCTGCGCGACGCGTTCGCCCTGCTGTCGCGGCCCGCGCTGCGCCGGCTCACCCTGGCCGCCGTGCTGCTCGGCCTCACCACCGTCAGCGACTCCTTCCTCTACCTGCTGCTGCAGCGCCGACTCGGCCTGCCCGCGCACCTGTTCCCGCTGCTGCCGCTCGGCACCGCCGCGGTCTTCCTGCTGCTCGCCGTCCCGCTCGGCCTGGTCGCCGACCGGATCGGCCGCCGCACCCTGTTCCTGCTCGGCCACGCCGTCCTGCTCTGCGGCTACGCCGTCGTCCTCTCCCCGCTGTCCGGCCTGCCCGCCGCCGCGGCGGTCCTGCTGCTGCACGGCACCTTCTACGCCGCCACCGACGGCGTCCTCGCCGCCGCCACCGCCGCCACCGTCCCCGACGGGCAGCAGGGCGCCGGCCAGGCCCTGGTCGGCACCGGCCAGGCGCTGGCCCGCTTCACCTGCTCGCTGGCCTTCGGCGCCGCCTGGTCGCTCTGGGGCCCCCGCCCCGCCCTCGCCGCCACCGCGGCCGCCCTCGCCGCCGCCGCCCTCGCCGCGACCTGGCTGCTGCGCCCCACGGCCCGCTGACCACCCGTCACCCTTCCCCCCACCCGCCCGGAGGACCCGGCATGACCGCTCCCGCCACCGTCGACCCCGTCTCCGACGGGACGCCCGAGCCCGGCCCGGACGGGCCCGCGCCGGTGTCCGTCCGGCGCAAGCTGCTGGTGCTGCTGGTCGCCGTGCTGCTGCTGGCCGGGGTCGGCACCGGCGCGGTGTGGTGGGCCGGGCAGCGCGCCGACCGCCGGGACCAGGAGCAGGCGGGCGGGCCGCCGGTCCGCGAGGGCCGGGTCTCGCTGGACGGGGCGGGCGGCCGGCAGCTGCTGCTGCGCAACCTGGCCTGGGGCCCGCACCGGGACGAGATCGCCGCGGTGCCCGCCGCCGACCCGGACGGCCCGCGCACCGCCTCCGGGGTGAAGTGCCTGCGCTTCCACGCCGCCGCGGGCACCGGCATCTGCCTGCAGGCCGAGCACGGAGCGCTGGACGACACGTACCACGCCTCGGTGCTGGACTCCTCGCTGCACGAGGTCAGGCGCTTCCCCGCGCCGGGCATCCCGACCCGGGCCCGGGTCTCCCCGTCGGGGCACCTGGTGGGCTGGACGGTGTTCGTCAGCGGCGACTCGTACGCGGGCACGAACTTCTCCACCCGCACCGCGATCGTCGACACCCGCACCTGGCAGTTCTACGACAACCTGGAGAACTTCCGGCTGATCGAGGACGGGCACCCGGTGCAGGCGTCCGACGTCAACGTCTGGGGCGTCACCTTCGCCGACGACGGCGGCTTCTACGCGACGGTCGCCACCGGCGGCCGGACCCACCTGGTCAGGGGCGACCTGGCGACCCGCACCCTCACCACCCTGCACCAGAACGTCGAGTGCCCCTCGCTGTCGCCGGACGGCACCCGGATCGCCTACAAGAAGCGGGTGGAGGGCGCCGACCCGGCCGCCCCCTGGCGGCTGTACGTGCTGGACCTGGCCACCATGGCCGAGACCGCGACCGCCGAGCAGCGCGACATCGACGACCAGGCCCTGTGGTCCGACGACCGCACCCTGCTGTACTCGATGCCCGGCGACTACGGCTCCGACCTGTGGACCGTCCCCGCCGACGGCACCGGCGCGCCGGTCCGCCTGGTCCGCTCCGCCGTCGCCCCCGCCTACCTGGGCTGACGGTCCGTCAGGCGCGCCACTCGCGCCAGCGCTGCATCATGCCGGCCAGCTCGACCCGCAGGAAGCCGAAGAACTCCAGGGAGTCGGCGAGGCGCCGCCCGGCGGGGGTGTCCGCGCCGAGCGCCTCGACGCCGTCGGCCAGGCCGGCCTCCCAGCGGAGCAGGGTGCGGTCGCGGTTGGCGGTGGCCTCGTACCAGACGTGGTCGTGGACCCGGTAGCGGTCGCGGCGGGAGCCGGGTTCGCGTTCGCGGCTGACCAGGTCGACCTGGGCGAGGTAGCGGACGGCGCCGGAGACCGCGGCGGGGGAGACCCGGAGCAGCTCGCCGAGCTCGGCGGAGGTGAGCCGGCCGGAGTCGGAGGTGAGCAGGGCGGTGAGCACCCGGGCGGGCATCCGGGGGAAGCCCGCGTCGACCAGGATCGTGGCGAACCGCTCCACGAACTCGGCCACCACCGCCGGATCCCGCTGCCCGCTCCCGTCCACGTCGCCCACGTCCCGCCCGCCTCTCGCCCGCTCCGCGGCTCCCCGCCGACCCGCGGAGATCCACAGCTTTCAGTAACTTCACGAATCTGTGAAACAAGAGTAGCGTCGATCCCATGACAACCGCCATCTCGGTGTCCGGCCTGGTGAAGGCCTTCGGCCGCACCCGCGCCCTGGACGGTCTGGACCTCACGGTCGAACAGGGCGAGGTCCACGGGTTCCTGGGGCCCAACGGCTCCGGCAAGTCCACCACCATCCGCGTCCTGCTCGGCCTGCTGCGCGCCGACTCCGGCAGCGCCGTCCTGCTCGGCGGCGACCCCTGGCGCGACGCAGTGCCGCTGCACCGCCGGCTCGCCTACGTGCCCGGCGACGTGACGCTGTGGCGCAACCTCTCCGGCGGGGAGGCGATCGACCTGCTCGGGCGGCTGCGCGGCGGCCTGGACCCGGCCCGCCGCACCGCCCTGCTGGAGCGGTTCGAACTCGACCCGACCAAGAAGGGCCGCGCCTACTCCAAGGGCAACCGCCAGAAGGTCGCCCTGGTCGCCGCGTTCGCCTCCAACGTCGACCTGCTGATCCTGGACGAACCCACCTCCGGCCTCGACCCGCTGATGGAGGAGGTGTTCCGGGCCTGCGTCGCCGAGGCCCGCGACCGGGGCACCACCGTGCTGCTCTCCAGCCACATCCTGTCCGAGGTGGAGGCCCTGTGTGACCGGGTCTCCATCATCCGGGCCGGCCGCACCGTGGAGACCGGCACCCTGGCCGGCCTGCGCCACCTCACCCGCACCTCGATTGACGCCGAACTCGCCGGGCCCCCGCCCCGCCCCGACTACGCCCACGACCTGGTCGTCGACGGCCACCGGCTGCGCTGCCAGGTCGACACCGACCGGCTCGGCGAACTCCTCACCGCACTCAACGCGGTGGGCGTGCGCACCCTGGCCAGCCGCCCGCCCACGCTGGAGGAGCTGTTCCTGCGCCACTACGAGGGCGACGGCGGCGGCACCGGCGAACCCGCCGCGGCGGCCGTCCGGTGAGCGGCGCCGCCCCGACCGCCACCGGCGGCGGCCACGACCTCACCGGCACCGGCGTCCTCTACCGCCTCGCCCTGCGCCGCGACCGGATCGCCCTCCCGGTGTGGGTGTACCTCGGCACCGCCATGGTCGCCTCCACCGCCTTCTCCTTCGACAAGCTGTACGCCGACGAAGCCTCCCGGCGGACCTTCGCGGCCGGCATCGACGGCAACGGCTCGCTGCGCGCCCTGTACGGCCCGGTCTTCGACGGCTCCACCACCGGCGGCCTGACCGCCTGGCGGATGGGCGTGTTCGGCGCGGTGCTGGCCGCCCTGATGTCGACCCTGCTGGTCGTCCGGCACACCCGCGCCGAGGAGGAGGACGGCCGCCTGGAACTGGTCGGCGCGGGCGCCGTCGGCCGCCGCGCCCCGCTCACCGCCGCCCTGGCCGCCGCGCTCACCGCCAACACCGCGCTGGCCGCGCTGGTCGCCGCCGCCCTGCTGGCGGCCGGTCAGGACGCCGCGGGATCGCTCGCGTTCGGCCTCGCGCTCGGCGCCACCGGCCTGTTCTTCGCCGCGCTGGCGGCCGTCACCGCCCAGCTCGCCGGGACCGCCCGGGCCGCCAACGGCCTGGCCGGCGCGGCCATCGGCGCCGCCTTCGTGCTGCGCGCGATCGGCGACTCCGGCACCGGCACCGGCTGGCTCGGCCGGCTGTCCCCGATCGGCTGGTCCGAGCAGGTCCGGGCGTTCGCCGGGAACCGCTGGTGGGTGCTGCTGCTCCCGCTGGCCGGCGCCGCCCTGCTCACCGCCCTGGCCCGCACCCTGGTCGCCCGCCGCGACCTGGGCGCCGGACTGCTCCCGCAGCGCCCCGGCCCGGCCGCCGCCGCTCCCGCGCTGGCGAGCGCCGCCGCCCTGGCCCGCCGCCTGCAGCGCGGCCCGCTGCTCGGCTGGACGGCGGCCCTGGCGGCCGGCGGCGCGGTGTTCGGCGGCGTCGCCAAGGGCGTGACCGACCTGGTCGGCGACAACCGGCAGATGGCCGAGGTGCTGGCCCGGATGGGCGGGCAGCAGGGCGTACTGAACGCCTACCTGTCCAGCATCGCCACCGTGTTCGGCATGGTCGCCGCCGTGTACGCGGTCCAGGCGGTGCTGCGGATGCGCGCCGAGGAGGTCTCCGGCCGGGCCGAACCCGTCCTGGCGGGCGCCGTCTCCCGGCTGCGCTGGGCCGCCGGGCACCTGCTCTTCCCGCTGCTGGGCACCGCCCTGCTGCTGGCCGCCGCCGGCCTCACCGCGGGCCTGGCCGAGGGGCTGGCGCTCGGCCGGGGCACCGGCCCGGCGGTCGGCCGGATGCTCGGCGCCACCCTCGTCCAGCTCCCCGCGGTCTGGCTGACCGCTGCCGTCGCCCTCGCCGGGTACGCCCTGCTGCCGCACCGGGCGGCCGCGGGCTGGACCGGGTACGGCGTGTTCGTGCTGGTCGCCTGGCTCGGCCCGATCCTCCGCTTCCCGCAGGCCGTCCTCGACCTCTCCCCGTTCAGCCACCTCCCGCACCTGCCCGGCGGCCGGATCGACGCCGCCCCGCTGCTCTGGATCACCGCGCTGACCGCCCTCACGGCGGCCGTCGCGCTGGCCGCGCTGCGCCGCCGCGACCTGGGCTGACGGCCCGTCAGCCCAGGTTGCGGCGGGGGTCCTGTCCGGCGGCGGGCTCCGGCGGGTCGGGCCAGAAGAACGTCCGGTCGTAGTCGGCGGCGACCAGCCGCCGGAGCGCCTCCGCGAAGCCGTTGGCGACCCGCTGGAAGCCGACGTCGCCGACCAGCAGGACGTCCCCGTCCTCGGTGAACAGGACGGCCTCCTCGGTGTCGAACACCGTCCCGACCAGGGCGACCCGCCGCCCCAGCCGCCGGCCGAAGATCCCCAGGTTGCGCGGCGTGGCGTGGGCGGCCTCCAGCGTCGGCCCGACCGCGGTGGTGAGCACCACGTCCCGCCCCCGGAACTGCCAGGTCACCGTGAGCTCCCCCCAGGCGGCGAGGAACTCCCGCAGCAGGCCGGTGACTTCGTAGCCGTCCTCGACGTACTGCCGGCAGGCGTCCGCGACGTCGAGCGGATGCACCTCGATCCGGGCCGCGTCGCCCAGCGTCTCCCGGAGGGCCGGGAGGCCCTCGCGCTCGTCGTTGCCGGTCATCCGGTCAGCACCTCGCCTCCGAAGTCGGGAACCCAACTTCCGCAGTTCTCGCACATCTTGAACTTCTTGCCCTTGGGGTTGACGGTCACCAGGTCGATGTTCTTCGGATCCGCGCCGTCCTTGATCGCGTTGGTGAACATCCTGGGCTCGCCGCACACCCCGGGCGGGCGGTGGTCCTCCCGCTGCGATTCGGACGGCAGCGCCTCGGACACCTTCTGGTGGTGCCCGGTCTCCGGGCCGCTCTCACCGTAGTAGACCTTACCGGTGGTGCGGTCCCGGCCGACCGTGTAGGCGCCCGGCGGCTTGTCGTTCTCGCCGAGGCCCTCCCCGACCTTGGCGACCCGTTTCTTCCCCAGATCCATCAGGTGCTTCTTGAGGTCGGGGATCTCCTCGCCGGTGAGGCCGAGCGGGTCGCACCAGGTGTGGGGGTTGTGGACGTAGCCGTCGGGGTTGGGGGCGGGGGAGAGGCCGAGCGGGTCGGGGCTGGTGTAGCGGGCGGTCTCGGGGTCGTAGTAGCGGTTGAGGTTGTAGTGGAGGCGGGTCTCGGGGTCGAAGTACTGGCCGGGGAAGCGCAGCGGGGTGTACGTGGTGCTGTCGGAGGGCCAGGTGGTGTGGCCCCAGACCGTGGGGGTGGCGCGCCAGGCGATGGCGTCGGTGGCCGGGTCGACGAGTTCGGTGGGGGTGCCGACCAGGTCGGTGACGATGGCGAAGAACCGGCGGTTGACCTGGTCCTGGTCGGTGAGGGACTCGGTCTGGGCGAGCGGCTGCAGGCCCTTGTGGTCCCAGCTGAGGGTGTGCGGGCCCGGGAGGTAGGGGGCCTCGGTGGTCTGCTCGGCGAGCACCGAGCCGTCCCAGGTGAACTCGGTGCGCTCCTCGACGGTGATCCCGTCGGCGGCCAGCCGGTGCTTGGCGGTCCGGCGGCCGAACGGGTCGTACAGGTAGCGCCAGCGGGTGCCGTCCGGGGTGGTCACGCCGGTGAGGCGGTCCTCGGTGTCCCAGGTGTAGCGCCAGGTGTCGGGTTTCCGGGAGAGCCGGGTGACCTGGCGCAGCACGATCCGCCCCGCGGCGTCGTACTCGTACCGGACCCGGCCCGCGGTGGTGAGCTGCGAGCCGCTGTAGGTGCGGGCGCCGACGGCGGCCTCGGTGCCGCCGGTCGCGGGCCAGTCGGCGTCGGTGAGGTTGCCGACCGCGTCGTAGGCGTAGGACTCGTGCCAGTCGCCGGCCCGGACGGCGGTGACCCGGTCCGCGGCGTCGTGCTCGAACTCCCGCAGGCCGTTGAGCCGGTCGTCGATGCCGGTCAGCACCCCGTCGGC
This sequence comes from Kitasatospora sp. NRRL B-11411, assembly GCF_000721345.1. Lineage (NCBI taxonomy): Bacteria > Bacillati > Actinomycetota > Actinomycetes > Kitasatosporales > Streptomycetaceae > Kitasatospora > Kitasatospora sp. NRRL B-11411. The sequence goes on from NZ_JOGH01000017.1 coordinate 32,174, forward strand.
GCGGTAGCGGTAGTCGCGGCGCTGCAGGACCCCGTGCTCGGAGCGGAGGATCTGGCCGGTCAGCCGCTGCTCGGCGTCCCAGCTGCTGGCCAGGGTGAGCCGTTCGCCGATGGTGCGCTCGTGCTCCCGGCCCGCCGCGTCGTAGCGGAACTCCAGGGCGCCGTCCGGCGTGGCCAGCGAGGTCCGGCGGCCCTCCGGGTCGTAGGACCAGTCGCTGGCGTGGCCGCCGGGGGTGGTGCGGCGGACGCTGCGGCCGAGCGGGTCGCGGGTGTGGGTGAGGGTGCGGCCGTCGACGGTCTCGGTGAGCAGGTTGCCGAGCGGGTCGACGGTGCGCAGCACGTCGGCGTCCGGCCCGGTGGCCCGGACCAGGTGCCCGGCCAGGTCGTAGCCGTAGACGGTGCGGGCGCCGTCGGCGTCCTTGGCGGTCAGCCGGCCCAGCACGTCGTAGGCGTAGTGGACCTGACCGCCGGTCGGGGTGGTGCGGGCGGTCAACTGCCCGGCCCCGTCGAGCCGGTAGCCGACGGTCCGGCCGTGGAAGTCCTGCTCGCCGACCAGCCGCCCGGCCGCGTCGTAGGTGTAGGTCCAGGTCTGCCCGAGCGGGTTGGTGACCGAGACCAGGTTCATGTCGGCGTCGTAGCCGAAGGCCAGCCGGGTGCCGTCCGGGTCGGTCCGGGCGGCCACCGTCTCGAACGGGGTGTACTCGTACGTGGTGGTCCGGCCGAGGCGGTCGGTGTGCGCGAGCAGGTTGCCCTCGTCGTCGTACGCCCAGCTCTCGGCGGCCCCGTCGGCCGCCGTGTACGAGCTCAGCAGCCCCTCGGCGGTCCAGGCCAGCCGGGTGGTGTGGCCGAGCTGGTCGGTGACGGCGACCACCCGGCCGAAGGCGTCCCGCTGGTAGCGGCTGGTGCCGCCGGCCCGGTCGGTGACCTCGACGGGCAGGCCGGCCGGGTTGCAGCGGACCAGGGTGGTGTGGCCGAGCGGGTCGGTGACGGCGGCCAGGTGGCCGTGCTCGTCGTACCGGAACAGGGTGGTGGCGCCGGTCGGTTCGGTGACCGAGGTGCGCAGGCCGCTCTCGTCGTAGGTCTGCAGCCAGGTCTGGCCGCCGGGCCGGGTGATCTCGGTGGGCAGGTTCGTGTCGCCGAAGTAGGCGGCGGTGGACTGCAGGCCGTCGGGGCGGGTGACGGCGATCAGGTCGCCGACGCCGTCGCGCTCGTAGTGGGTGGTGCGGCCGAGCGGGTCGGTGCGCGACAGGAGCTGGTCGTACTCGTCGCGCTCGTAGTGGGTGGTGTGGCCGAGCGGGTCGGTGATCGCGGTGATCTGGTGGCGCTCGTTGACGGTGTAGGTGGTGGTGCGGCCCAGCGCGTTGGTCTCGGTGGTGGTCCGCAGGCCGGTGTCCGGGTCCGGTTCGCCGTAGGTGAAGTGGAAGCGCAGGGTGCCGTCGGCGGCGCCCTCGTCGACCACCCGGTCCCGGTCGTCGTAGGTGTAGCGGTACTCGGTGCCGTTGCGGTCGGTCCAGGCGGTGATCCGGCCGGTGGCGTCGTTGGTGAAGCGCAGCGGCTTGCCGGAGGAGTTGTAGACCGAGCTCAGGTGCCCGTCGGTGTAGCCGTACCGGGCCAGCAGCAGGTCGCGGCCCTCCTCGCCCGCGCCGGCCAGGCGCAGCGCGGTGATCCGGCCGGCGTCGACGGTCACCAGCACCCGGTAGCCGCCGGAGTGCGCCATGCTCAGCGGCGCGCCGTCGGCGTCGTGGACCAGGTCGACCCGGTGGCCGGTCCGGTCCCGGATGCCGGTCAGCAGGGCGACGTCCCCGGCCGGGCGGCGGGTGAACTCCTTGACCAGGCCGCCGGCGTGGTCGGTCAGCGTGTAGCCGCCGTCCGGGGCGAGTTCGAGGTCCAGCCGGGAGCCGACGGCGGCCCGGGCCGGCTCGCCGGGCGCGGGGTGCGGGTAGGCCTGGGCGGTGCGGTCGGGGGTGAGGTGGACGACGCCCTCGGCGTCGATCTCCAGCCGCTCGTCGAAGGTGCAGGACCAGCGCGGGCCCATCCACCAGCCCGCCTGGTGGTCGGACTCGTAGGAGCGCTTGAACAGCAGCGGCAGCACGCCGGGCAGCATGAGGTCCTGCTGCTCGATGAACATCAGGCCGGTCGCCATGTCGACCGGCTCGCCGCCCTGGCAGCGCGACTCGGGCGGCCGGCCCGGCTTGTGCGGGTCCGCGACCCGGTCCCGGCCCCGGCCCTCGTTGTGCGGGGCGGAACCGCGCCCGCCGCCGGGGCTCGAACGCGGGTGGGGGACGCCGTCCTTGCCCTCGCCCTTGAGGATCTTGGCGAGGTCCTTGGCGTGCTTCTCCTCGATCTCGCGGGTGTTCTTGGCGACGGTCTTCAGGTTGTCGCCGGCCTTGCGGTAGAAGCCCTTCAGGGCCTTCCCGGCGTCCTCGGCCAGCGTCTTGCCGAGCTTCTGCGCGCCGTGTTCGAGGGCCTTGACGATCTGGTTGCTCATTCGAAGCTCACCCCGGCGAGCTTGGACTGGAACGCCTGCGCGTGCCCGGCGACGGTCTCGGCGTGCTCGTGCATCATCCGCGCGTGCTCGTCCAGCGCGTCCGGATCGATCCGGAAACCCGTCCCGCCCCCGCCCCCGCCGCCGGAGACGCCCAGCGCGGACTCGGCGGCCTGGAACACCATCCCCGACACCGCACCCGCCACCGTGTCCACCAACGGGCCGATCGCGGCCTCGATCACCTGGCCGATGATGTACTGCTCCAACTGCTGTTCCAGGTAGTTGATCAGGCGCTTGGCGGCCTCCTCGATGAGGATCACCGCCGCCTCGGCCGCGCCCAGCGTCGCCACCGCCGCGGCCTGGTCGGCGATGAACGCCGCGGCCAGCGCGATCAGCTCGCCGATCGTCTCGACCTTCATCGCCACGATCACGTCCGCCGCCACGTCCAGCGCGGTCGCCACCACGTGGCACGCCTGCACCAACTCGTTCAGGTGCTGGTCGGAGACCGATGCCCACTTCGCCAGCAGCGCCTCGTAGGAGGCGCCCTCGTAGGCCTGTCCCAGCTGCTGGATCGTCGCCGTCGACTGCTGGTGCGAGGCGTCCACGTTGTCCGCGAACTCCCGCACGTGGCCCGCGAACTCGCGGACCTTGTCCTCGTTCACCGTCGGCCAGTTGATCCCGATGACGGACAGGAAGTCCACCACCTCACCGGGCAGTTCGATCGCCATAGTGCCCCCGTTTTCCTGATATGCACCTGCGCGTCGGAGTCAAAATACTCGGACGTGCCGACCGGCGGAACGGTTGCCCGGCGAGGGGTGGGTCCGTCACCCGACGGAGTGAACGGTCACCACCGGCTCGTGGTGGACCGGGAAGTTCACCGAGGAGGCGATGAAGCAGTCCCGGGACGCCGGGCCGTGCAGGGCCAGCGCCTGCTCGCGCATCGACTCCTCGGCGACCTCGATCCGGGGGCGGAGCATCGCCTCGGTGAACCGGCCGCCGTTGCCCTCGGTGTGCATGGTGCCGGTGGAGTCGTCCGCGTAGGAGAGGACGACGACGCCGTTGGCCGCGCAGTGGTGCAGGTAGGAGAGCATGTGGCACTGGGCGAGCGCGGTCAGCAGCAGCTGTTCCGGGTTCCAGCGGGTGCGGTCGCCGTGGAAGGTCGGGTCGGAGCTGCCCAGGAGGTCCGGCAGGCCCTCGGCCGAGACGGTGTGGGCGCGGGCGTAGGAGCGGTAGTGGTCGGTGCCGGTGCCGAGGTTGCCGGTCCACTCGACCCGGACCGCGTAGTGGTGGGCGTGCGAGAAGGCCATGCGGATCACTCCGTTTCGTCGGACGCGGCCGGTCGGTCGGCCGCGCAGGTGTCCAGGACGTGCCGCCGGGCGGCCGCCGCGGCGGCGTCCGGGTCTCCGGCGGTGACCGCGGCGAGCAGGTCGCGGTGCTGGGCGTCGACCAGGGCGGTGCGCTCGGGCGGGCCGAGGGTGCGCCGGGTGGAGACCTGGATCTGGTCCCACAGCCGGTCCAGGCTGTGCAGCGCCACCGGGTTGGCGGCCAGTTCGGCGACCCGCCGGTGGAAGGCCCGGTTCAGCCGGACCGCGGCGGTGAACTCCCCGTCCGCGGTGGCCCGGTGGGTGCGGTCGGCGAGCGCGGACAGATCGGCCAGCTCGGCCGGCGCCAGCCGTCCGGCCCGCTGCCGCTCGGCGGCCAGCTCCGCCGTCAGCGCCTCGAGCGCGGCCCGCACCCGGTAGACGTGCGCCAGCTCCGCGCCGTCCAGCCGCACCACCCGCACACCCCGCCCGGCGGGCGCCAGCAGCCCGTCCGAGGCCAGCGCCCGGAACGCCTCCCGCACCGGCGTGCGGCTGACCCCCAGGGCCCCGGCGACCTCCACCTCGCCCAGCCGGGCCCCCGGCGGGTAGCGGCCGTCCAGGATCAATTCCCGCAGTCGCGCGCGGGTGCTCTCGGTCTGCACGGGGCCAGCGTAGAACGCTGTATGCAATGTATGCAATGACCGTGCGCAAGGCGCCCGGCCGCAGGTCCGGAACCCGTTGGGACCCCGGTGGCGCGGTCCGCTATATTCGCGCAGCCGCGAACCGTTTCACTCCCAGGGGGGACTAGCCATGCCGCTCGACCAGGAGGGCACGGGGAAGGACGGCCCGGACGCCCCGCCCGCCCTCTCGCTGGAGAAGCGCGGAACACCCGCCGAGCCGACCGGGCCGACCGAGCCCGCCGACTCCGTCGCGGACGCCGCACAGCCCGCCCCGGCCGTCTCGTTCACGAAGCCTGACGCGGACACGGAGGCAGGCGCGGACACGGGCGTGGACGTGGAGCCGACCGAGCCCGCTGCGGACGCCGTTCCCGTTGCGGATGCCGCCCCCGCCCCCGCCCCGACAGCCGTCGAGCCCGCCGTCCCCGTCAACCCGTGGGCGCCCCCCGCCCCTGGCACCCCGCTTCCCGCCGCACCACCGGCCTCCGCCAACCCGTGGGCACCCCCCGCCCCCGGCGCGCCGATCCCCGGCCCCGTGCCCGGTCCCGTGCCCGGCCCGGCGGAGGCCGGTGGTGCGGCCGTCGGCAACCCGTGGGCCCCGGCGCCCGGCGGCCAGCAGCCGTGGGGGAGCGGCGCGTTGCCGCCGGGGGCGTTCCCGCCGGGAACGGCGCCGTACGGGATGCCCGTCCATCCGGCGTACGCGCAGCGGCAGTTGTACACCAACGGGCTGGCGATCGCCTCGCTGGTGGTGAGCTTCCTGTGCTTCGTCGGCGCGGCCGGCATCATCATGGGCGCGATCGCGCTGCGCCAGATCAAGCGGACCGGTGAGCGCGGCCGGGGCCTGGCGATCGCGGGGATCGTGATCGGTTCGCTCTGGCTGGTGGTCTTCGCGGCGGGGGTGGTCGGCAACGCCTTCTCCGTCGACACCGGCGAGGACGGCTCCTCGGGCTTCACGTCGTCCCGGCACAGCGGTTCCCCGGTCCTGCCGGCGGCCTCCCCGTTGCGGCTGGACGTCGGCGACTGCTTCGACCTGGCGGGAACGCTGGTCGCCAAGAAGGTGGACTGCTCGAAGCCGCACAAGGGCGAGGTCTTCTGGACCGGCATCCCGGTGGAGACGGGCGACTACCCGCTGCCCAGCGTGCTGGAGGCCGAGGCGAAGAAGGGCTGCAAGGACCACGTCGACCAGTACGTGATGGACACCTGGACGCTCGGCGACTCGATGGACTACCGCTACCTGTACCCCGACCGGAACAGCTGGGACGCGGTCTCCGGCCGCCGGCTGGTCTGCTTCTTCACCGGCAGCGGGCAGCTCACCGGTTCGCTGCGCAAGGACCAGACCAACCTGACCTACGACCAGCTGCATCTGCTGCTGGCCACCGACCAGTTCGACCGGGCCTGGAGCGAGGGCCCGGGCACGGACCTCGACGTCCAGGACGACCCGGCGGGTTTCCGCACCTGGGCCGGGCAGTTGGCCACCGCGGCCGACCAGCAGGCCGCCACGCTGTCCAACGCCCGGTGGACCACCGCCGACCGGGCGACCGTCGACCGGCTGGTGAACGAGTCCAAGGTGGCCGCCCAGCACTTCCGGGCCGCCGCGAACGCCCCGGACGACGCCGCCACCGAGCGCGAACTGAACACCGCCTACCAGCACTTGGGTGACGACCTGATCCTCGACCTGCGCCGCCAGCTCGGCCTGTCCACCTTGGACGAGGAGCCGACCAAGCACCCCTCGAACCAGGCGGTCTGACCGCCGCCGCCACCGATCGCTGCCTGCCGCCGGGGCCGGGTGACACCTCGTCACCCGGCCCCGGCCGCTCTCAGCCCGGTTGCCCGGCCGCCCAGGTGGCGGCGTGCCGGACCAGCCGGGACGGCAGCGCGGGCGCGCCCGTCCAGTGCAGGTGCAGGTAGGAGGCGTGCACCGAGCCGTGCAGGTGGCCCTCGGTGTGCGGTCCGGCGGGGGTGCGCCAGCCCCAGGCGGGGGACGGGCCGGCCGCCGGGTCGGTGGCGGTGCGGTGGAACTCGTGGCCGCGCACCCGGGAGCCCGCCGCGGCGAGCGGGGAGTCGGCGAGCGCCACCGCCTCCCGGTAGCCGAGGGTCAGCCGGGGCGTCATCCGGGCGTTCGCGTCCAGCACCCCGCACATCGGCAGGCCGTCCAACTCCCGCCCCAGGTACAGCAGTCCGGCGCACTCGCCGACCACCGGCGCCCCGCTCGCGGCCAGCTCGGCGACCGCCTTCCGCAGCGCCGCGTTGGCGCTCAGCTCGGCGACGTACACCTCGGGGAAGCCGCCGCCGATCACCAGCGCGGCCGTCCGCTCCGGCAGCCGCTCGTCGTGCAGCGGGTCGAACGGCACCACCTCGGCCCCGGCGGCGGCCAGCAGTTCGGCGTTCTCCGCGTACGAGAAGGAGAACGCCGCACCGCCCGCCAGCGCGATCCGCGGCCGGGGCCCGGCCACCGGCTCGACCTCGGCCGCCGCGTCCCAGGGCCGGTCGGTCAGCGGCGGGGCGGTCCGGGCCAGCGCCAGCACCGCGTCCAGGTCGACCGACCGGGCGACCAGTTCGCCCATCTCGCGCACCGCCCGCAGCGCCTCCGCGGACCGCTCCACGGCCGGGACCAGGCCCAGGTGCCGGGACGGCGTGTCGACCGCCCCGGCCCTGCGCACCGCGCCCAGCACCGGCACGCCCGAGCCCTCCTCCAGGGCCTCGCGCAGCAGCGTCTCGTGCCGGTCCGAGGCGACCTTGTTCAGGATCACCCCGGCCAGCCGGACCTCCGGGTCCCAGGACGCGAAGCCGTGCACCAGCGCCGCCACCGACCGGGACTGCGAGGAGGCGTCCACCACCAGCACCACCGGCGCCCGCAGCAGCTTCGCCACCTGCGCCGTCGACGCCAGCTCGCCCCGCCCGGCGGCCCCGTCGTACAGGCCCATCACGCCCTCGACCACGGCGACGTCCGCCCCGGTCGCGCCGTGCGCGAACAGCGGGGCGATCCGCTCCGGGCCGCTCATCCAGGCGTCCAGGTTGCGGCCCGGGCGCCCGGCGGCCAGCGCGTGGTAGCCGGGGTCGATGTAGTCGGGGCCGACCTTGTGCGGGGAGACCTTCAGCCCGCGCGCGGCCAGCGCCGCGATCAGGCCGGTGGCCACCGTCGTCTTGCCCGCCCCGGAGGACGGCGCGGCCACCACCAGCCGGGGAATCACGCTGCTCAACCCGCTACCACTCAATGCCGCGCTGGCCCTTGCGGCCCGCGTCCATCGGATGCTTCACCTTGGTCATCTCGGTGACCAGGTCGGCCAGTTCGAGCAGCGGCTCGGGCGCGTACCGGCCCGTCACCACCACGTGCTGGCTGCCCGGCCGCTCCCGCAGCACCTCGACCACCTCGGCCACGTCGATCCACCCCCAGTGCAGCGGGTAGGTGAACTCGTCCAGCACGTAGAACCGGTACGTCTCGGCGGCGAGGTCCCGCTTGACCTGCTCCCAGCCCTCCCGGGCCGCCTCCTCCGAGGACTCGATGTCGCGCTGCACCCAGGACCAGCCCGAGCCCATCTTGTGCCAGGCCACCGTGCCGCCCTGCCCGGACTCGCCGAGCACCCGCAGCGCGTTCTCCTCGCCGACCTTCCACTTCGCCGACTTCACGAACTGGAACACCCCGACCGGCCAGCCCTGGTTCCAGGCCCGCAGCGCCATCCCGAACGCCGCCGTCGACTTCCCCTTGCCCGGCCCGGTGTGCACCGCCGTGATCGGCTGGGTCCGGCGCTGACGCGTCGTCAGGCCGTCGTCCGGGACGTTCTCCGCCACTCCCTTGGGCATGCTGCTCACGCCGCCTTTCGCGTCATCGTCGTCGTCCGTGCTTCCCGCACCAGCGAGGCCACACCCTCGGCCCGCAGCTCGTCCAGGCTCACCGCGTCACCGTTCAGGTGCGCGGCCAACTCCCGTGCCAGGCCCAGCCGGACGGGGCCGGACTCGCAGTCCAGCACCACCGCGGCCACGCCCTGCGCGGCCAGCAGGCCGGCCGCCCGGCGGGCCCGGGGCAGCGCGTCCTTGCCGCCGGTGGCCCGGCCGTCGGTCACCACCACCAGCAGCGGGCGCCGGTCCGGGTCGCGCAGCCGCTCCACCCGCAGCACCTCGCGCGCCCGCAGCAGGCCCGCCTCCAGCGGCGTCCGGCCGCCGGTCGGCAACTGCTCCAGCCGGGCCGCACCCACCTCCACCGAGGAGGTCGGCGGCAGCGCCAGCTCCGCGCCCGTGCCGCGGAAGGTCACCAGGCCGATCTTGTCGCGCCGCTGGTAGGCGTCCATCAGCAGGGACAGCACCGCGCCCTTGACCGCCGTCATCCGCTGCCGGGCCGCCATCGACCCCGAGGCGTCCACCACGAACAGCACCAGGTTCGACTCCCGGCCCCGGCGCACCTGTTCGCGCAGGTCGTCCCGGCGCAGCACCAGCGCCCGCCCGGCCCGCCCGCGCGCTGCCTGGTGCGGCGCGGCCGCGCGCAGCGTCGCGCTCAGGTGCAGCCGGGACAGCCGCCCCTGCGGACGGCGGGCCCGGATGGTGTGCCCGGCGTCCGTCTCGGCGGGGGAGCGCCGGCCCTGCGCGCCCCGGCCGGTGCCGTCCACCTTGAACAGCCGGGTGCGGTACGGCTGGTCGGCCGCGACCGGCGCCGACTCCCGCCCGCCGCCCGGGCGTTGCTGCGGCGGGACGGGGGCCTCGTCCGCACCCGCTTCCCCGGAGGACGGCAGGTCGGGACCACCGGGCTCCGGTGCGCCACCGCCGTCCGGGCCACCGCCGTCAGGACCGCCGTCGCCCGGGCCGTCGTCCTCCGGCCCGTCCGGCCCGTCCGGCTCCTCCGGCTGCTGGTGCTTGGCCAGCGTCCGGTCCAGCTGCTCCTCGTCCAGCCCGGGCGCGTCGAACGGGTTGCGCCGCCGCCGGTGCGGCAGCGCCAGCCGGGCCGCCGTCCGGACGTCCTCCTCCAGCACCTCGGTGCGCCCCGCCCAGGCGGCCAGCGCCACCGCGGTGCGCGCCATCACGATGTCCGCGCGCAGGCCGTCCACCTCGAACGCCGCGCACACCGCGGTGATCTGACGCAGCGCCAGGTCGGAGAGCTCGACGTCCGGCAGCAACTCCCGTGCGGCGGTGATCCGTTCGGCCAGCTCCCGTTCCGGCCCGTCCCAGCGCGCCGCGAAGGCGGCCGGGTCGGCGTCGTACGCGAGCCGCCGGCGCACCACCTCGGCGCGCTCGTCCGCGTCCCGGGTCGCCGCGATCTCCACCGTCAGCCCGAACCGGTCCAGCAACTGCGGCCGCAGCTCGCCCTCCTCCGGGTTCATCGTCCCGACCAGCAGGAACCGGGCCGCGTGCCGCACCGACACGCCCTCGCGCTCCACGTACGAGCGCCCCATCGCGGCCGCGTCCAGCAGCAGGTCCACCAGGTGGTCCTGCAGCAGGTTCACCTCGTCGATGTACAGCACCCCGCGGTGCGCCTTCGCCAGCAGCCCCGGCTCGTACGCCTTCACGCCCTCGGCGAGGGCCCGCTCCAGGTCCAGCGAGCCGACCACCCGGTCCTCGGACACGCCGACCGGCAACTCCACCAGGAACGCGGGCCGTTCGCCCCGGTCCGCGCCCAGGTGCGGCCCGTCCGGGCACTGCGGGTCCACCGCCGCCGGGTCGCAGGCGAACCGGCAGCCCGCCACGACCCCGATCGACGGCAGCAGCCCCGCCAGGGCCCGCACCATCGTCGACTTCGCCGTCCCCTTCTCGCCCCGCACCAGCACCCCGCCCACGGCCGGCGAGACCGCGTTCAGCAGCAGCCCCAGCCGCAGGTCGTCCATGCCCACGATCGCCGTGAACGGATAACGGGCCTCGGTCACTTGGCACTTCCCCTCTCCAGCGGGGCCGGGGCCCCGGGCGGCACGAACGGCAGACCCGCCGGTGCCCCGTTCTCGATCAGCTTCCACAGCGCGTCGGTGTCGGCGTGCTCGGCCACCAGGTCGCCCAGCGCGTCGAGCTGCCGCTCGCGGGCGGCGGCGAACGAGGTGTCCGGCGCCGGGACGAAGGAGCGCCCGGCGGCCCGGGCCACCTCGGCCAGGAACGCCCGGCGGAACGCGTCGTTCTCCAGCAGGCCGTGCCAGGTGGTGCCCCACACCGGGCCGGTCCGGCAGCCGTCCAGCGCCCGCCCGGCGGCGTCCGCGACGAACACCTCGCCGCCCTCCACCGCCACCACCCCGTGGTGGATCTCGTAGCCCTCCACCGGCTCGCCCAGCGCCACCCCCGACGGCCGGGCCAGCACCTTGTCCGCGCCGAACACCACCCGGGTCGGCAGCAGCCCCAGGCCGGCCACCGGGCCGGACGACTTCGACTCCACCGCGTCGACGATCTCCCGCCCCAGCATCTGGTAGCCGCCGCACACCCCCAGCACCGGCAGCCCCGCCGCGACCCGGGCCGCCAGCGGCCCGGCCAGGCCCTGCGCGCGCAGCCAGGCCAGGTCCGCGACGGTGGCCCGGGTGCCGGGCAGCACCACCAGGTCGGCGTCCGCCAGCTCCTCGGGGCGGGTCGCCCAGCGCACCAGCACGCCCGGCTCCTGGGCCAGCGCGTCCACGTCGGTGAAGTTCGACAGCCGGGGGAAGCGCACCACCGCGACCCGCAGCACCTCCGCGCCCGCCGGCCCGCCCGCCGCCGGGCGGGACGCCACCGACGCCAGGCCGAGCGAGTCCTCCGCGTCCAGCCACAGGCCCGGCAGCATCGGGAACGTCCCCAGCACCGGACGCCCCGTCAGCTGCCGCAGCATCTCCAGACCCGGCGCCAGCAGCCGGGCGTCACCGCGGAACTTGTTGACGAACCACCCGGCGATCAGCGCCTGGTCGTCCGGCGACAGCAGCGCCAGCGTCCCGAACATCGACGCGAACACCCCGCCGCGGTCGATGTCCCCGACCACCACGACCGGCAGCCGGGCCGCCGAGGCCAGGCCCATGTTGGCGATGTCCCGGTCCCGCAGGTTGATCTCCGCCGGGGAGCCCGCGCCCTCGCACACCACCACGTCGAAGCGCGAGCGCAGGTCCGCCAGGCACTCCAGCGCCCGCTCCAGCAGCACCGGTTTGCGCTCCCGGTAGTCGAGTGCCCCGACCTCCGCGACCGCCCGCCCCAGCAGCACCACCTGGCTGCGCCCGTCCGCGCCCGGCTTCAGCAGCACCGGGTTCATCGCCGCCTCCGGCGCCACCCCGGCGGCCTGCGCCTGCATCGCCTGCGCCCGCCCGATCTCCGCCCCGTCGACCGTCACGAACGAGTTCAGCGACATGTTCTGCGCCTTGAACGGCGCCACCCGCACCCCCTGCCGGGCCAGCCAGCGGCAGATCCCCGCCGTCACCACACTCTTCCCGGCGTCCGAGGTCGTACCGGCCACCAGCAGCGCGCCGTTCACCGGCGAACTCCTTTCGAGACGCCCCGACCGGGGCTCGCGGAACCGCACGCGGCGGACGGCGGCATGCCGAAGTCCCGTGCCATCACTGTCAGTTGCACCATCAGCCCGCACCGCGGCGGGGTCACCTGCGCCGCCGTCCGCCCAGCGCCCGCAGGGCCAGCGTGGCCGCCAGCGCGAGCGCGCCGACCCGGCGCGAGAGGCGGCAGGCCCGTTCGATGTCGGCCGGGCCGACCGGCGGCAGGCCCGCACCCAGCACCGGCCGGTGCTCGACCCGCTCGCCGTACCGCAGGGTGCCGCCCAGCTGCACGCCCAGCGCCCCCGCGAACGCGGCCTCCGCCTGGCCCGCGTTGGGGCTCGGGTGCGCGGAGCCGTCCCGCCGCCAGACCCGCCAGGCCCGCCCGGGCGCGCCGGACGCGGCGACGGCCAGCAGCGCGGTCAGCCGCGCCCCCGGCCACCCGGCGACGTCGTCGAGCCGGGCCGCGGCCCAGCCGAAGCGCCGGTAGCGGGCCGACTTGTGCCCGACCATGGCGTCCAGCGTGTTGACGGCCCGGAACGCCAGCAGCCCCGGCACGCCCGCGACGCCGCCCCACACCAGGGCGTTGACCACCGCGTCGGCGGTGTTCTCGGCGACCGACTCGACCACCGCCCGGGCCACCTGCTGCTCGTCCAGGCCCGACGGGTCGCGCCCGCACAGGTGCGGCAGCCGCTCGCGCGCGGCGGCCAGGTCGCCGTCCGCCAGCGAACGCCCGATCGCGGTGGCCTCCCGGGTCAGCGACGTCCCGCCCAGCACGGTGAAGGCGGCCCCGGCGGCCAGCGCCCCGGTGGCGACGGGGGAGCGCCGGGCGGCCCGGACGGCCAGCGCCGCCCCGGCCGCGACCGTGCCGACGGCGAGCGCGGTGTGCAGCGCCCCGGCCCCGCGGTGGTCGCGCCACAGGCGGCGCTCCAGCCGGGCCGCGGCGGTGCCGAACAGGGCGACGGGGTGTCCGCGCCGGGGGTCTCCGAGCCGGGCGTCCGCGAGGTATCCCGCGGCCGCGCCCACCAGGTACGGGGCAGCCCCCATGGCGTCGTGTCCTCACTCAGGGTCCGCGCCCTGGATCGACGGAACGGGGGCCAGAGTCTCCTGACTTCCGGTCACCCCCGCGCGGGGTGGTCCGGTCACAGTGGCGGGACCGCGCCGGACTCGCACCGGCTTCCTCTGCTTGCCTCCGTTTGGCCCAAAGATCCCACCACGCCCGGTTCGGGGCAGTCAACCGAGCGGGTGGAGTGGTTGGTCACATACGGCCACCGGGGCCGCCACGGGGCAAGGTGGCAGGTCAGGGCGGGTGCACGGCGGGCCGCGGCGCGGCCGGCACGCCGTCGCCGCGGAAGAATCCCGGGTGCGACGGCTGGTCGTACGCGGTGTTCTGCCGGGCCACCGCCTCCCGGGACCGGACGCCGTGCACCGGCGTGGTGATCCGCCGCGCCCGCCGTCGTCCACGGCCGTCGCCCCGCAGCCGGTCTCCTCCCTCCCGTCGCCGCCGCATCCTCAACCGGCCTTGTCCCAGCGGCAGTCGAGGACCCGATCGGCGCCGCCGGCTCAGCCGTCGGCACTTCCCCCGCGCAGGGAGTGGATCATGCTCCGCAGGCTCCGGAGCGCGTCCGCCTGCTCGGCCGCGGTCATCCCGGCCAGCATCCTGACCTCCACCGAGCGGACCGCCGCGCTCGCCTTCTCCAGGCTCCGCCGCCCGCGGGGCGTGAGCCGGGCCGGCAGGGCCTTCCCGACCGGCGCCGCCGCGGGCCTGACCACGTGCCCCTCCCGTTCCAGGTGCTGGAGCAGCACGTTCATCGACTGCCGGGTCACGAACGCGCCGCGCGCCAGTTCGGAGTTCGACATGCCCGGCCGCTGGGCCAGCAGTTCGAGGCAGGAGTAGTGCGTCACGGTCATGCCGAGCGGCCGCAGCACCTCCTCCATGGCCGAGCGCAGGACGCTCGAAGCCTCCTTCAGCAGGTAGCCCAGTGAGGTGTCCAGATCGATGCCGCCGCCGCTTTGACTCATGTCAGAAGTCTGACATACGTTGATCCGTGTCAGGAATCTGACACAGAGGAGAGGAACACCGCCATGCCCGTCACCGGCCCCGACTTCATCTCGCTGCAGGTCCGCGACCTCGACGCCGCGCAGGCGTTCTACCAGCACTACCTCGGCCTGGTCCGCTCACCGGCCGGCCCCCCGCACGCCGTCGTCTTCACCACCCGGCCGATCGCGTTCGCCCTCCGCGACCTCGTCCCCGGCACCGACCTCGACTCCGCCGCCCGGCCCGGCCTCGGCACCGCGCTCTGGCTGCACGCCACCGACGTCCAGGCCGTCCACGACGCCCTCGCCGCCGACGGCCACCCCATCGTCTCCGCACCGGTCGACGGCCCCTTCGGCCGGACCTTCACCTTCGCCGACCCCGACGGCTACCACATCACCCTCCACGACCGCGCCTGACCCGCCCGCCCCGGTCGTCGGTTCGCCCAACCGCCCCGCCCCGGCCGCGCCCCCGTTTCGTGCCATCCGCGGCTGTGGCCCGACCGCCCCCCGCGCCTAGCGTCGGCAGGCATGCGACGCAGACAGCCGCCGGCCCCCGCGCCGGTGCCGTTCTCCCCGGCCGCCGCCCGCGCCCACCGCACCGCGCTCGGCCTGACGGTCGAGCAGGTCGCGGACGGGCTGGCCGCCCACGGCGTGCGGCTGCTGCCCGGGCACGTCCTCGGCTGGGAGGACGGCCTGCTCCCGCCCACCGAGGAGCAGTTGACCGCCCTCGCCCGCACCCTGTGGTGCCCGCCCGCCCGGCTGATGGGCACCGCCCCGGCCACCCTGCGCGACCACCGGATCGCCCGCGAGCTCACCCAGGACCAGGCCGCCCGCCTGCTCGGCCTCACTCCCACCACCTACCGGCAGGCCGAGACCACCGGACGCTGGACCGGCAACGAGGACCAGACCCGCCTGCTCGCCCGGGTCCTCGCCCTCGACCTGCCCACCCTGATCCGCCTCACCGGCCGCACCGCCGACCTCGACGCCCGCCTCCGCCAGGTCGTCCAGGGCCGCTGGCAGGCCCAGCTCCACCCCGTCGCCCGCCTGGTCCCGGTCGCCCCCGCCGTCCTCGAACACGTCCTCGCCGCCCTCCAGTCCGAGCACCACACCCCCACCTCCTGGGGCGCCGCCCCCGCCCCGACCCGCCCCGACCCCACCGCCCGCTTCTGGCACCTGCTCGCCGAGGCCGAGGCCGAGGCCGACGGGACGCCCTGACCGCCCCGCGCCGCCGCCCCGGCCGGTCACCCGCAGCGCCGCCCCGATTCGCCGTCCGCCCTCCGGGCAGGTGCACTGGGAGCACAGGACCGCCAGCACCCGGGAGACCGCCATGCGTTGGGGAACCGCAGCCGTCGTCGCAGCCGCCGCCGCAGGAACCGGAGCGGCGGCCTTCCTGCTGCTCGGCCGGAGAGTCTCGGACCGGGTGGTGCGCCCCGGCTCCGCGCAGGTCGTGTTCGCGCCCGCCCCGGTCGAGGTGCACGACCTCGGACCGGGCCGGGTGGTGCTGACCGCGACGCCGGACACCCTGCGCCGCGGGCACTACGCGCTGGAGTGGGGCGAGGACGGCCACGCCGTGGTCGGCGAGGTGCTCGGCAGCGGCGGCGGCCGGGTCACCCGGCGGCTGGAGCGGGCCGACGGCGGCACCCTCGCGGTCGGCACCGAGGTCCGGGTCACCCCGCGGGTGCTGCTCGGCGACCCGCGCACCGCGCTCGGGCTGGACTACGCGGACGTCGCGGTGGCCGGCGACCTCGGCAACCTGCCGGCCTGGCGCACCGCGGGCATCCGCGGCACCTGGGTGCTCCTGGTGCACGGCCCGGGCGCCGACCGCGAACAGGCCCTGCCGGTGCTGCCGCTGCTGCACGCGCTGCGGCTGCCCACCCTGACCGTCAGCTACCGCGGCGACGCGGACGCACCGGCCTCGCCGGACGGCCTGGGCCACTTCGGCGAGACCGAGTGGGAGGACGTCGACGTCGCCGTCCGGTACGCGCTGGCCCAGGGCGCGGGCCAGGTGGTGCTGTACGGCTGGTCGGTCGGCGCGACCATCGCCCTGCACACTGCCGCCCGCTCCACCTGGCGCGACCGGATCGCCGGGCTGGTGCTGGACTCCCCGGTGCTCGACTGGTCCGAGACGGTCCGCCGGGGCACCACCCGGACCTGGTCCTCCCCGGCCCTCGGCGAACTCGGCACGCTCGCCGCCCGGGGCCGCACCGGCGTCGACCTCGCCGACTTCGCCCGGATCGCCTCCGGCGCCGACCTGCCCTCGCCGGCGCTGCTGCTGCACAGCCCCGACGACCCGGTCGCCCCGTGGAGCGCCGCGCAGCGCCTCGCCGACGGCCGCGACGACCTGGTCAGCCTGCACCCGGTGCCGCACGCCGAGCACGCCGCGCTGTGGAACGCCGACCCGGACGGGTACACCGAGGCGCTGCGCCGCTTCCTCACCCCGCTGCTCTGACCCGGCGGAGGGCCCGGCGCCGGGCCGGAGCGGGAACCGGAACCCGGCGCACCGCGTCTCCGTCACGGAGTGGTCACCTTATTCGCCATGTCCACGTCGAAAAGCGGAGTGATTCCTCCCGTTTCGCGGCGACTCGTCCCCCCGCCGTTCGATCCGTTCGGACATCGGGCCGAGACAGCTCGGCAGTCGATGTGACAGAAGGCCCGTACAAGGGGAAGACTGCACGGCGTGACGTCTCGGAACCCGCGCGACCGTGATGCCCCGCACCCGCCCCACCGCACCGGTGCGACGGTGACCCGTCTGCCCGGAACGGCGGCCGTCGGTCGTGTGGAGGGCACTCCCCCCGCCGCCGCCAACCGCCGCCGGGTCCCCGCGAAGCCGGGGCGCGGCCGGGTGCCCGTCCCGGACGGCTTCCCGGCCCCCTCCGAGCTCGCCCCGCTGGCCCGCCGGATGCTCGCCGACGCGGTCCGGGTGGCCCGCTGGGCCGGTGAGCTCTCCGAGGTCGACAAGCGCGGCGAACTCCTGCCCGAGGACGCCCGCGCCGCCGGGCGCGCCCTCGCCATGACCGTCGGCGCCGCCGCCAACGCCTGGGGCCAGGCCCTGCTGGTCGGCCTGGTCGAGCTCCGCGACGGCGGCGCCGGGCCCGGCTGGCGGCTGCACGCCTGGGAGCACGACGACGAGGCGGTGATCCGCGGCTGGTCCGCGCTGTTCGACGCCTGGACGCTGCTCGCCCCCGTCCCGCCCGCCGCCCTGCGCGGCGTGTTCGCCCAGCTGGCCGGACAGGCCGTCGACCAGGCCCCCCAGCTGCTGTCCTTCCTGCACCTGGTGGACGGCCCGGTGGTCGACAGCGAACTGCTCGAACTGCTCCGCCGCGGCCTCGACGAGCGCCGCCTCGGCCCCAGCTCCGGCACCTTCCCGCTGTCTCCCGTCCCGCACGCCGCGTTCGCCGTCTCCGCCGTCCGCGGCACCTGCCGCGAACCGCAGATCGACACCCCGCACTCGCCCGCCGACGTCGCCGCCGTCCTCGACTGGATGCTCGACGGCCTGGCCGCCGTCGGCGCGCTCGGCCGCCGCGACGAGGCCGCCGAGCTCTCCCCGCTCGGCCACTGGGCGGTCCGGGCCAAGCTGGAGGAGATCTGCACCGTCGCGCAGACCGCCGCCGGCCACATCGAGCAGAGCGCCGCCGAACTGCTCAGCGCCTGCGCCGACTACAGCCCCGGCCCGGCCCGCGCCGAGTTCCGGGCCTGGGTCGCCGCCCGCCCCGCCGACCGCGCCGTCGCCGAACTCCTCGAAGCCGCCCGCGGCGAGGACGCGCTCGTCCGCGGCCTGGCCTTCGAGGCGCTCCGGGTGGTGGCCGGCTCCACCGCCGAACAGGGCGTGCGGGCCGCCGTCGACGAGCCCGTCCTGCGCCCCTACGCGCTGCTCTGGCTGGCCGAACAGCTGGACGAGGACGGGGTGTCCCCGGCCGACGTGCTGGGCGCCGAGGACGCCGCCTGGCTGTGGGTGGACACCGCCGCCGCCGTGCTCGACCACGGCGAGACCGCCCTGCTGGTCGGCCACGTCGAGGGCGCCTCGGCCGGCGAGCCGGTCCGGTTGTTCCACCGCGCCCGCCAGTCCGGCCACCCGCGCGCCGCCAGCGTGCTGACCGCCGTCGCCTCCGTCCACCCCGACCCGGCGGTCGCCCGCGCCGCCCGCCGCAGCGCCTTCTCCGTCCACAACGGCGGCGCCTGAGCCCGCACACCCGCACACGAGGAAGCCGCCCTCCCGGAGAATCTCCGGGAGGGCGGCTTCCTCGCGTTGCGTCTCGGCTCGGGTCAGCCCCGGTTCTCCGCGCGACGCGCCCGCACCACGCCGACCTTCTCGCCGACCTTGCGGCGGATGACCAGCAGCGGAGCCATCGCGGCCAGCGCGATCTGGGCGACCGCGCCGATGTGCATCAGGGTGTCGCCGCCGGGCAGGCCCGCCGCCCAGGAGGCGAGGCAGCCGATGGAGACGACGATCCAGGCGAGCGTCGCGGTGGCCAGCAGGCCCTGCGGCTTGGGGTACTCGATCCGGCTGACCATCAGGTAGGCCACGCCGAGGATCATCAGCAGGCCCGGGATGAACGGCGGGTCGAGCAGCACGATGGCCAGCACGGTCATCGCGCCCATCGGGCAGGGCATGCCCTGGAAGATCCCCGGCCGCATCTTCACGGCCGAGAAGCGGGCCAGCCGCAGCACCACGGCCAGCAGCACGGTCAGCGCGATGAACGCGGAGAGCTGCTGGTTGCTGCCGGGGGAGACCAGGCCCCACACCGCGACGAAGTAGGCCGGCGCGATGCCGAAGCTGATCAGGTCGGCCAGGTTGTCGAGCTCGGCGCCGAGCGCGGAGGAGCGCAGCTTGCGCGCCACCAGGCCGTCGAAGAGGTCGCACATGGAGCCGATCAGCAGCAGCGTCACCGCGGTGGCGGCGCTGTGCTTGACCGGGGCGGCCGACTCGTCGGTGAGGTGCGGCATGAGGATCCCGGTGGTGATCGAGTAGATCGCCAGGAAGCCGCAGACGGCGTTGCCGAGGGTCAGGAAGTCGGCGGTGGACAGGTGCTGGGGGGAGCGGGGGGCGCGCAGCTCGCGGTCCCGGGCCCAGCGGCGGCGGCGGAGCTCGGTCGACTCTTCGTCGTCGAGCTCGATGAGGGTTTCCGGATCAGTCACGGTCAAGGCGAGTCACCCCGGCGGTGGTCTTCTGGCCGACCGTGACGCCGACCTCGACGCCCGCCGGCAGGTAGGTGTCGACGCGGGAGCCGAAGCGGATCAGACCGACCCGCTCGCCCTGCTCGACCTTGGTGCCGGCGTCCACGTAGGGGACGATGCGGCGGGCCACGGCACCCGCGATCTGCACCATCTCGATGTCGCCGAGCTCGGTGTCGAAGTGCCACACGACGCGCTCGTTGCGGTCGCTGTCCTTGTTGAACGCCGGGACGAACCCACCGGCGACGTGCTCGACGGACGTCACGGTGCCGGGCAGCGGCGCGCGGTTGACGTGGACGTTGAGCGGGCTCATGAAGATGGCGACGCGGGTGCGCCCGTCCGGCCACTCGTCGATGGACTGGACCACGCCGTCGGCCGGGGAGATGACTCGGCCGGCGCCGATCTCGCGCTCGGGGTCGCGGAAGAACCACAGCATGCCAGCGCTCAGGGCGCAGGCGGGCACGGCCGCCAGGGCCCACTTGCCGGAACGCCGGGTGAGGGCGGTCGTCACGGCGGCGGTGGCCAGCGTGGGAACGAACCAGGGGGTGGCACCGCGCGCGATGGTCACGCGGGGACGCCGACCCTCGGGTCCGGGACCCTGGGCGGAGGTGTGAGGGGACGGGCTGATGGGCATCGAGGACCTTTAGTCGCGGCCCCGCGCGGGGACACTGAATGGCCCCTGGACTGGGGGCCACCGCGGGGATCGAGTTGTGTGGACGGCTGCTGTCCGGGTGGATGCTATCGGGACCTGCCCGTATCTGGGCAAGCCGCCTGCTAGTCGAACTACGCCTGCCTGCGGAGTCGGGCACCTGCTATGCATACGACCGTAACCGGAGCGGAGGCGGTTCCCCAAGAGGTCCCGGGTCACGGGTGATTCACGTCTCAGTGACGGCGGCGTGACACGCGGTGTGCGGAGGCGACCCACCGGCGCGCACCTGGGGAAACGCGCCGGTGGGTCGCCTCGGGCGCCGGTCCGGCCCGGGGTCGGCTGACCAGGCCGGGGGCCGGACGCGGCGGGCGACGGACGGCGGGCCGCACGCCCACCGTCCGTGCGGGGAGAGGGTCTTCAGTCGGCGAGCCGGTACTCCTCCAGCAGCCGGCGTCCCACGATCATCTTCTGGATCTCCGCCGTACCTTCACCGATCAGCAGCATCGGGGCCTCCCGGTAGAGCCGCTCGATCTCGTACTCCTTGGAGAAGCCGTAGCCGCCGTGGATCCGGAAGGAGTCCTCGACGACCTCCTTGCAGTACTCGGAGGCCAGGTACTTGGCCATGCCGGCCTCCAGGTCGTTGCGCTGCCCGCTGTCCTTCTTGCGGGCGGCCATCACCATCATCTGGTGCGCGGCCTCGACCTTGGTGGCCATCTCGGCCAGCTTGAACTGGATCGCCTGGTGCTCGGCGATCTTCTTGCCGAAGGTGGTGCGCTGCTGCGCGTAGGCGATGCCCAGCTCGAACGCCCGGCGGGCCACCCCGCAGCCGCGGGCGGCCACGTTGACCCGGCCGACCTCGACGCCGTCCATCATCTGGTAGAAGCCCTTGCCGGGGACGCCGCCGAGGATCCGGTCGGCCGGGATCCGGACGTCCTGCAGCACCAACTCGGTGGTGTCGACGCCCTTGTAGCCCATCTTCTCGATCTTGCCGGGCACGGTCAGGCCGGGAACCGTCTCGTTCGGCCCGAAGCCCGGGGTCTTCTCGATCAGGAAGGTGGTCATGTTCTTGTACGGGGTGCTGCCGCCCTCGTCCGTCTTGCACAGCACCGCGACGACGCTGGAGGTGCCGCCGTTGGTCAGCCACATCTTCTGGCCGTTCAGGACGTAGAACTCCCCGTCCTTGACGCCCTTGGTGGAGATCGCCGACACGTCGGAGCCCAGGCCCGGCTCGGACATCGAGAAGGCGCCGCGCAGCTCGCCGGCCGCCATCTTCGGCAGGAAGTGGTCCTTCTGCTCCTGGGTGCCGTGCGCGCTGATCATGTGCGCCACGATGAAGTGGGTGTTCACGATGCCGGAGACCGACATCCAGCCGCGGGCGATCTCCTCCACCACCAGGGCGTAGGTGAGCAGCGACTCGCCGAGGCCGCCGTACTCCTCGGGGATGGTCAGCCCGAACAGGCCGAGCTGCTTCATGCCCTCGACGATCGCGGTCGGGTACTCGTCCCGGTGCTCGAGTTCGGTGGCGACCGGGATGATCTCCTTGTCGACGAACTCCCGCACGGTGGCGAGGATGTCCCGCTGGATCTCGGTGAGGCCGTCGGTCTGTGCGAGGCGTCCCATCGTGCGGCTCCGTGAATGCTCGTGAAGATGAGGGTGGGGGTTGGGGGGCTCCGCGGCGCGTGGCTGCCGCGGAGCCCCCGGGAACCGGGTAGGGGCGAAGGCCGATGACGGCGGCCCGCCCGTCCGGGGCTCTGAGGGCTGTCAGGCGAGCGGTTCGGGGCGGCCGGGCTGCTCGCCGCCGCGCTCCTTCACGTACGCCTCGGTCGGCACCATCACCTTGCGGCGGAAGGTGCAGACGACGGTGCCGTCCTGCTTGTAGCCCTTGGTCTCGACGTACACGATGCCGCGATCCGGCTTGGATGTCATGCGCTTGTCGAGAACTTCGGTCTCGCCGTACAGCGTGTCGCCGTGGAAGGTCGGCGCGACGTGCCGCAGCGACTCGATCTCCAGGTTGGCGATCGCCTTGCCGGACACGTCCGGGACGGACATGCCGAGCAGCAGCGAGTAGACGTAGTTGCCGACCACGACGTTCTTGCCCTGCACGGTGGTGGTCGCGTAGTTGGCGTCCATGTGCAGCGGGTGGTGGTTCATGGTGAGCAGGCAGAACAGGTGGTCGTCGTACTCGGTGACGGTCTTGCCGGGCCAGTGCTTGTAGACCGCGCCGACCTCGAACTCCTCGTAGGTGCGTCCGAACTGCATGGTTCAGGCTCCCGGGATCTCGAACTTGGTGGTGCGCTCCATGCCCGCGGCCCGGCCCTTGCCCGCGATGACCAGGGCCATCTTGCGGCTGGCCTCGTCGATCATCTCGTCGCCGAGCATCGCCGAGCCCTTGGCGCCGCCGGCCTCCGAGGTGCACCAGTCGTAGGCGTCCAGGATCAGCTCGGCGTGGTCGTAGTCCTCCTGCGCGGGCGAGTAGATCTCGTTCGCGGCGCCGACCTGGTCCGGGTGCAGCACCCACTTGCCGTCGAAGCCGAGCGCGGCCGAGCGGCGGGCCACCTCGCGGTAGCCCTCCTGGTTGCGGATCTGCAGGTAGGGGCCGTCGATCGCCTGGAGGTCGTTGGCGCGGGCGGCCATCAGGATGCGCATCAGGATGTAGTGGTAGGCGTCGGCGCCGTAGCCGGGCGGCTGCTCGCCGACCACCAGGGACTTCATGTTGATGGACGCCATGAAGTCGGCCGGGCCGAAGATGATGGTCTCCAGCCGGGGCGAGGCGGCGGCGATCGCGTCGACGTTGATCAGGCCCTTGGCGTTCTCGATCTGCGCCTCGATGCCGATCTTGCCGACCTCCAGGCCGACCGTCTTCTCGATCTGGGTGAGCAGCAGGTCCAGCGCGATCACCTGCTGGGCGTCCTGCACCTTGGGCAGCATGATGCAGTCCAGGTTCTGGCCGGCGCCCTCGACGACGGTGATCACGTCGCGGTAGGTCCAGTGCGTGGTCCAGTCGTTGACCCGGACGACCCGGGTCTTGCCGCCCCAGTCGCCGTTGTTCAGGGCGTCCACGATGTGGTGCCGGGCGCTCTCCTTGACCAGCGGGGCGCAGGCGTCCTCCAGGTCGAGGAAGACCTGGTCGGCGGGCAGGCCCTGGGCCTTCTCCAGGAAGCGCGGGTTGCTGCCCGGCACGGCCAGGCAGGAACGGCGCGGACGGAGGCGGTTCACGGTCATTGAGGGTGTTCCTTCCGGGTCAGCTGGTCGCGGCGGTGGCCGCGGCCCACGGCTGGAGCCTGTTGGCCAGCCGGATCTCGTCCACGATCCGGCCGATGATGGTGGTGATGCCGAAGTCCTTGGGCGTGAACACGGCGGCCACCCCGGCGGCCCGCAGGACCTCCGCGTCGGCTGCCGGGATGATGCCGCCCACGATCACCGGCACATCCTCCACCCCGGCCCGGCCCAACCGCTGTATGACGTCGGGCACAAGCTCCGGGTGCGCCCCGGAGAGGATGGACAGGCCCACGCAGTGCACGTCCTCGGCGACGGCCGCCGAGACGATCTGCTCGGGCGTCAGCCGGATGCCCTGGTAGACCACCTCGAACCCGGCGTCGCGGGCCCGGACGGCGATCTGCTCGGCGCCGTTGGAGTGCCCGTCCAGGCCGGGCTTGCCGACCAGCAGGCGCAGCTTGCCGGTGCCGAGCTCGGCGGCGGTGGCGGCCACCGCCGCGCGCACGGCGGCGAGTTCGCCGCCCGGCTCGGCCGCGACGGCGACCGGGGCGCCGCCGACGCCGGTGGGGGCCCGGTACTCGCCGAACACCTCGCGCAGCGCGAACGACCACTCGCCGGTGGTGGCGCCGGCCCGGGCGCAGGCCAGGGTGGCCTCCATCAGGTTCTCGTCGGTGGCGGCCACCTCCTTCAGGCGGGCCAGCGCACCCTGGACGGCGGCCTCGTCGCGGCTGCCGCGCCAGGCGTCCAGGTTGGCCAGCACCGAGCGCTCGGAGGCCGGGTCGACCACCATGATGGCGGTGTCCAGGTCCGCGGTGAGCGGGCTGTCCTCGGTGCTGTCGAAGCAGTTGACGCCGATGATCTTGTCCTGGCCGGCCTCGATCCGGGCCCGCCGCTCGGCGTGCGAGGCGACCAGCTCGGACTTCAGGTAGCCGGACTCGACGGCCGGGATCACCCCGCCCATCCCCAGCACCTTGGCGATCTCCGCCTCGGCGCCGGCCAGCAGCTCGGCGGTCTTCGCCTCGACCACGTGCGAGCCGTCGAACAGGTCGCCGTACTCCAGCAGGTCCGACTCGTACGCCAGCACCTGCTGGATCCGCAGCGACCACTGCTGGTCCCACGGCCGCGGCAGGCCCAACGCCTCGTTCCAGGCCGGGAGTTGGACGGCGCGGGCGCGGGCGTCCTTGGAGAGGGTGACGGCCAGCATCTCCAGCACGATCCGCTGGACGTTGTTCTCCGGCTGCGCCTCGGTCAGGCCCAGCGAGTTGACCTGCACGCCGTAGCGGAACCGGCGCTGCTTGGCGTCCTCGATGCCGTACCGCTCGCGGGTGACCTTCTCCCAGAGCCGGTTGAAGGCCCGCATCTTGCACATCTCCTCGACGAAGCGGACGCCCGCGTTCACGAAGAAGGAGATCCGGCCGACCACCTCGCCCATCCGCTCGGCCGGGACCTGCCCGGAGTCGCGGACGGCGTCCAGCACGGCGATCGCGGTGCACATCGAGTAGGCGATCTCCTGGACGGGCGTCGCCCCGGCCTCCTGCAGGTGGTAGCTGCAGATGTTGATCGGGTTCCACTTCGGGATGTGCGCCACCGTGTAGGCGATCATGTCGGTGATCAGCCGCACCGAGGGGCCGGGCGGGAAGACGTGCGTCCCGCGCGACAGGTACTCCTTGACGATGTCGTTCTGGGTGGTGCCGGTGAGCTTGGCGACGTCCGCGCCCTGCTCCTCGGCGACCACCTGGTAGAGCGCCAGCAGCCACATCGCGGTGGCGTTGATGGTCATCGAGGTGTTGGTGCGCTCCAGCGGGATCCCGTCGAACAGGGTCCGCATGTCGCCCAGGTGTCCGACCGGCACGCCGACCCGGCCGACCTCGCCGCGGGCGAGGACGTGGTCCGAGTCGTAGCCGGTCTGGGTCGGCAGGTCGAAGGCCACCGACAGGCCGGTCTGCCCCTTGGCGAGGTTGCGCCGGTACAGCGCGTTGGAGTCGCTCGCGGTGGAGTGCCCGGCGTAGGTGCGCATCAGCCAGGGGCGGTCGCGCTCTTGAGCGGCCATCAGATGTCCCGGAAGGCGTTGATCTTGCCGATGTGCTGCGCCCGCAGCTCGTGGTCGCGCACGCCCAGGCCCTCCTGCGGGGCCAGGCAGAGCACACCGACCTTGCCCTGGTGCTTGTTGTGGTGCACGTCCAGCGCGGCCTGGCCGGTCTCCTCCAGCGAGTAGACCTTCGACAGGGTCGGGTGGATCTTGCCCTTGGCGACCAGCCGGTTGGCCTCGAACGCCTCGCGGTAGTTGGCGAAGTGCGAGCCGACGATGCGCTTGAGCGACATCCACAGGTAGCGGTTGTCGTACTGGTGCATGTAGCCGGAGGTGGAGGCGCAGGTGACGATGGTGCCGCCCTTGCGGGTGACGTAGACGGACGCGCCGAAGGTCTCCCGGCCCGGGTGCTCGAAGACGATGTCCACGTCCTCGCCGCCGGTGAACTCGCGGATCTTCGAGCCCAGGCGCTTCCACTCGCGCGGGTCCTGGTTGTTCTCGTCCTTCCAGAACCGGTAGCCCTCGGCCGAGCGGTCGATGATCGCCTCGGCGCCCATCGCCCGGCAGATGTCGGCCTTCTGCGGGCTGGAGACCACGCAGATCGGGGTGGCGCCGCCGGCCAGCGCGTACTGGGTGGCGTACGAGCCGAGGCCGCCGCTGGCGCCCCAGATCAGCACGTTGTCGCCCTGCTTCATGCCGGCGCCGTTGCGCGAGACCAGCTGCCGGTAGGCGGTGGAGTTGACCAGGCCCGGGGAGGCGGCCTCCTCCCAGGTCAGGTGCTTGGGCTTGGGCAGCAGCTGGTTGGTCTTGACCAGGGCGATCTGGGCCAGGCCGCCGAAGTTGGTCTCGAAGCCCCAGATCCGCTGCTCCGGGTCCATCATCGTGTCGTTGTGGCCGTCCGGGGACTCCAGCTCGACCGACAGGCAGTGCGCGACGACCTCGTCGCCGGGCTTCCAGGCGTTGACCCCGGCGCCGGTGCGCAGCACCACGCCCGCCAGGTCGGAGCCGAGGACGTGGTACGGCAGGTCGTGACGGTTCGTCAGCGGCGACAGGCGGCCGTAGCGCTCCAGGAAGCCGAAGGTGGAGACCGGCTCGAAGATCGAGCTCCACACGGTGTTGTAGTTGACCGAGCTGGCCATCACGGCCACCAGGGCCTCGCCCGGGCCGAGTTCGGGCAGCGGCACGTCGTCCAGGTGGAGCGACTTGCGCGGGTCCTTGTCCCGGCTGGCCAGGCCCGCGAACATCTGCTCCTCGTCCTTGTGGAGCGTCACGGCCCGGTAGGAGTCGGGCAGCGCCAGGGCGGCGTAGTCCGCGGACGTGGCGTTGCCGCTGAGGATCGCGTCGAGAATTTCCTGCATGGCTGCCTCCGAAGGCGTACCTGTGCGAGGGACACAGGGCGTCTGG
Source organism: Kitasatospora sp. NRRL B-11411 (assembly GCF_000721345.1). Lineage (NCBI taxonomy): Bacteria > Bacillati > Actinomycetota > Actinomycetes > Kitasatosporales > Streptomycetaceae > Kitasatospora > Kitasatospora sp. NRRL B-11411. The sequence continues at coordinate 58,552 of NZ_JOGH01000017.1, forward strand.
GGGAGCCGGGAGCGGACACCGGCTTCGCTGAGGGTCTGAGGGTGGGTACTGCGGTGCGACGGACTGGGTGGTGTCGCGTGGGTGCTGCTGGTCTCGCCCCCTCGGTAGGGGGCGCCGGCGGACGGCGCGCCGAGGTGGGGAGCCGCGGCGCCGCAGCCGGTGGGGAACAAGGTAGTGGCACCCTGTGCCACTCGTAAAGACACGCGGTGCCAAGTCATGACGTGAGCCAGGACACGCCGTGCCGGGCCGGCCCCGGGGACGCCGAAGGCCCGCTCCCGAAACCGGGAGCGGGCCTTCGAATCTGCCTGTGATCTGCGGAAACGGCCTGGATTACACCGGATTTCCGCTCGCCAGGGCGGCTCTGATGGAATCCACCACCAGCTCCAGCGGCGCATCCGTCCGGGCCACTGTGATCAGTACCTCACCACTCGGACTGGCACTCAGTGCGCTCACCGCTGCAGGCTCCTCCGATGGCACTCCGTCACCAATGGCACCGGGTGCCAGCGTGGTGCCGCGGCGGCGCGCCCCGCTCGGCGGGGTCGGCCAGAACGTCCCCCGGATCACCCCGAAGGAGTGGTCCAGCTGCGCCTCCACGTCGCCGTGGCCGCCGGCCCGCAGCCAGCGCCGCAGCACGTGGTTGTGCGCCGCGACCACCGCCGCCGCCGACACCTCGGCCAGCATCGAGTCGTCGTCCCCGCCGCGCTGCCAGCCCGGCGGGGTCTGCTCGGCCGCGTCGAACCGGCCCAGCAGGTAGCGGGTGAACAGCCGCTCGTAGCGGGAGACCACCGCGATCTCGCGCTCGCGCAGCGCCGGGACCTGCCGGATCAGCTGGTAGCGGGCCACCGACATCTCCGGCGTGGAGGCGTACATCCGCAGCACCTCCTTGATGCCGCGGCACACCACGTCCAGCGGGTGCTCCTCGGCGTCGGCGCTGGCCAGCAGGTCCGCCACCCGCACCAGGGTGTCGTCGTGGTCCGGGAAGATCGCCTCCTCCTTCGACCGGAAGTACCGGAAGAAGGTCCGCCGGGCGACCCCGGCCGCGGCCGCGATCTGGTCGACCGTCGTCTCCTCGTACCCCTGGGTGGCGAACAGCTCCATCGCCGCGGCGGTGAGGTCCTGGCGCATCTGCAGCCGCTGGGCGGCGGCCCGGCGGCTGCCCGGTCCGGACTCCGCCCCCGCGCGCGACTGATCGGGCCCGGCGGCCGGCGGCTGCTGCTGGGGAGTCGAGGTCTGGCGATCCATGTTCGGAACGCTACACGCACCCGGTGCGGCCCCGGCCGGCCTGCCCCGGCGCACCGGCGCCACCGGCGGCGCCACGGCGGGCCGGGGCCACCGCGAGGAGACCGCGCCGGTACCCCAAGGAGGCTTCGCCGCAAGCGGGTTGACGCCCCCGGCGGGCGACGGACGGCCCTGCGGGGCGGGTACCGGGCGGCCGGTCATCGCCGTGCGTGGTCGCGGAAACCACGCCCCGTCTTGCGCCCCAGGCAGCCCGCCGCCACCAGGTGCTCCAGCAGCGGCGCCGCCGCCAGGCCCGGCTCCCGGAACTCCTGGTGCAGCACCTGCTCGATGGTCAGCGACACGTCCAGGCCCACCACGTCCAGCAGCTCGAACGGGCCCATCGGGTAGCCGCAGCCCAGCTTCATCGCGGTGTCGATGTCGTCCACCGTCGCGTAGTGCTCCTGCAGCATCCGCACCGCGTCGTTCAGGTACGGGAACAGCAGCGCGTTCACGATGAACCCGGCCCGGTCGCCGCACTCCACCGGGTGCTTGCGCACCTTCGCGCACAGCTCCAGCACGGTCGCCGTGACGTCCTCGGCGGTCAGCACCGTGGAGACCACCTCGACCAGCTTCATGGCCGGCGCCGGGTTGAAGAAGTGCATCCCGACCACGTCGCGCGGCCGCGAGGTGGCCGTGGCGCAGGAGATCACCGGCAGGCTCGACGTCGTCGTGGCGAGCACCGCGCCCGGCTTGACGATCTCGTCCAGGGTGCCGAACAGCTCCCGCTTGACCGCCAGGTCCTCCGCCACCGCCTCCACCACCAGGTCGGCGTCCGCCAGGTCCCGGTACGAGCCGGTCGGGGTGACCAGCGCCAGCGCCGCGTCCCGGGCCTCCCCGGTCAGCCGGCCCTTGGCCACCGAACGCTCCAGCGACTTCGCCAGCTGGGCCTTCGCCCGTTCCGCCTTCTCCTGGCTGCGGGCCGCCAGCAGCACCGGGAAGCCCGCCTTGGCGAACACCTCCACGATGCCGGTCGCCATCGTCCCGCTGCCGCACACGCCGATGCCGCGCACCTCGCGCCCGGCCGCCCGCGGCCCCGCGTCCTCCTGCTGCTCCGGGACGGCCTTCGAGGAGCCCGGCGCCTCGTAGGTGTAGAAGCCCCGGCCCGACTTGCGGCCCAGCAGGCCCGCCGCGACCAGCTGGCCCAGGATCGGCGCCGGCGCGTGCAGCCGGTCCTTGGACTGCGCGTACATCGCCTCCAGCACGGTGCGGGCGGTGTCGATCCCGATCAGGTCCAGCAGCGCCAGCGGGCCCATCGGCAGGCCGCAGCCCAGCCGCATCGCCGCGTCGATGTCCTCCCGGGTCGCGTACCGGGACTCGAACATCGCCGCCGCCTGGTTCAGGTACGCGAACAGCAGGCCGTTGGCGATGAACCCGGCCCGGTCGCCCGCCGCCACCGGCTCCTTGTCCAGGCTCCGGGCCAACTCGGCCACCTGCTCGGCCGCCTGAGCCGAAGTCAGCACGGTGCGGACCACCTCCACCAGGCGCATGCTGTGCACCGGGTTGAAGAAGTGCACGCCCAGCACCCGCTCCGGACGGGCGGTGGCCGCCGCGATCCGGGTCACGCTCAGCGCCGTGGTGCCGGTCGCCAGCACCGTCTCCGGCGGGCAGATCCGGTCCAGCTCGGCGAACAGCGACCGCTTGAGCTCCAGGTCCTCGGGGACCTCCTCGACCACCAGGTCGGCGCGGGCCGCGGCGTTCAGGTCGTCACCGACCTCGATCAGCGCCAGCAGCGCCGCCCGCTCGTCGGCCGACAGCCGCCCGCGCTCCACCGCCCGCGCGGTGGACGCCTCGATCCGGCCCAGCGCCCGCAGCGCCTGCGTCGGACCGGCCTCCACGCCGATCACCCGACGCCCGCTGCGCGCGAGGGCCACGGCCACCCCGGCACCCATGGTGCCCAGGCCGACCACGGCAACAGTGGGGAAGGGACGCTCCATTGTCCGGACTCCTTAGTCATGGGCCCGTGCCGCGGCCCCCGCCACCGTCCGGCCGCGACAGCGCGACCCCGGACGGAGGGTGTGACGGGGGAGGGTGTGCCGACGGCACGGGAGAAACGGGAACGGAAGAAGAACAGCGGCACCCGCGATACGGACTGGTCCGCTCCAGTTCCGTCCATGGGCAGTGCCGTGGTGCTCAGGCGCTCCGACCAGATCATGAAGCGACGCCGACGCGCACACAGGGAGAAACGCGACCCACCGGTGCGGCTCCCGAAGCCCGGCGCTGGCGCGTGCCGACACTGTAGCCCAGCTACCGGCGGGTAGGAAGAGGGGTGCGGGTCGATCCGGAGGACGCGGTGACGGTGGTCGAGGTCACGTCGTACGACGCGGACGCCAACCGGCGCGACCGGGGCGAGGAGCCGAAGGCGCACGCGGGGAGCTGGGACGCCGAACGGCCCGCCCGGAGGGTTCCGGGCGGGCCGTTCGGCGTGTGCAGGGGGGAGGGTCAGTGGGCCATGACCGGGACGGCGTCCTCGGCGGCGGCGCCCTCGGTGTGGTGCTCGGGCTTGCCGGCGTTGACCAGGGTGAAGGCGGTGATGCCGGCCAGGACCAGGATGCCGAAGGCCCACCAGATGGCGACCGAGTAGGAGTGCACCTGGGCCTGGAGCTGGAACAGCTTCGGGTCGGTGGCGGCGGCCGCGTGGGTCTTGGCCCAGGAGGTGCCGGCGCTGTGGGCGACGGTGCTCAGCAGGGCGGTGCCGATCGCGCCGCCGACCTGCTGGGAGGTGTTGACCATCGCGGAGGCGACACCGGCGTCCCGCGGCTGCACGCCGTAGGTGGCCAGGCTCATCGCGGGCATGAACGCGGTGCCCATGCCGAGGCCCATCAGGACCAGGCCGGGCAGGATCTGCCAGTACGAGGTGCCGACGTCGATCTGGGTGAGGATCAGCAGGCCGAGCGAGGCGACCAGGAAGCCGGGCGCCATCAGGTAGCGGGCCGGGACCCGGGTCATCAGGCGGGCGCCGATCTGGGTGGAACCGGTGATCATGCCGGCCACCATCGGGAGGAAGGCGAAGCCGTTGACCAGCGGCTTGTAGCCCAGCACGCCCTGCATGTAGAGGGTCAGGAAGAGGAACAGGCCGAACATGCCGATCACGGCCATGCCGAGCGAGAGGTAGACGCCGCCGCGGTTGCGGTCGGTGATCACGCGCAGCGGCAGCAGCGGGGCCTTGACCCGGCTCTCGACGACCGCGAAGGCGGCGAGCAGCACGGCGGCGGCCACGAACAGGCCGATGGTGCTGCTGTCGCCCCAGCCCTCCTGCTCGGCCCGGGTGAAGCCGTACACCAGGGAGACCAGGCCGGTGGTGACCAGCAGCACGCCCGGGATGTCGAGGCGGTTGCGGTTCAGGCCGACGGCGGGCTCGCGGATGACCATGACCGCGCCGAGGATGGCGACCACGGCGAACGGGATGTTGACGTAGAAGGTCCAGCGCCAGTTCAGGTACTCGGTGAGGGCGCCGCCCAGGATCAGGCCGATCGCACCGCCACCGCCGGCGACGGCGCCGTAGATGCCGAACGCCTTGGCGCGCTCCTTGCCGTCGGTGAACATCACGGCGAGCAGCGACAGCGCGGCGGGCGCAAGCAGCGCGCCGAACACGCCCTGCAGGGCGCGGGCGCCGAGCAGCATGGTGGTGTTGGCGGCGGCGCCGCCGATCGCGGAGGCCGCGGCGAAGCCGATCAGGCCGACCATGAAGGTCCGGCGGCGGCCCCACAGGTCGGCGACCCGGCCGCCGAACAGCAGCAGGCTGCCGAAGGCCAGCGCGTAGGCGGTGATCACCCACTGGGTGGTGCTGTCGGCGAAGCCGAGGTCTTCCTTGGCGTGCGGGAGCGCGATGTTCACCACGGTCGCGTCGAGGACGACCATCAGTTGGGCGAGGGCGATGAAGACGAGCGCCTTCCACCGGCGCGGGTCCGGCTGGAGGGTGTCAGACATGGAGGTACCCACTTGTGTGTGCGAGAGCGTACGGAGGAGAGCAGGGTCGGGTCCGCCGTCGGGGGCGGTTCCTGCGGAGAGTCGGGGGGCGTTCGAAGCCGGTCGGCCCGCGCCCGGGCGGGGCCGAGGGGTCAGACGCGGGGCGTGAGGTCCTCCAGGGTCGCGGCACGGCCGGGCAGCGTGGACGGTGCGGGTGCCCGCAGGCCGTCCAGCAGCAACTGCAGGTGACGCCGGACGTGCGGGTCCAGGTCGAGGCAGCCGAAGCCGGGGAGCGGTCGGGTGAGCTGGGCCATGGCGACGACGATGTCGCCGGCGCCGACGTCGGTGCGGAGCAGGCCGTCGGCCTGGGCGCGCGCGATCAGGTCCTCGGTGACCTGCTTCATCTCGGCGCGGGCCGCGGTGAGTTCGGGTTCGTTCAGGTCGATCGTGTCGGACAGCAGGGGGCAGAGCGCGCCGATCCGCTCCTCGGCCGCGGCGTGCACGAAGCGGCTGAACGCGGCGAAGGAGTCGGGCTCCTCCGCGGTGGCCGCGTGCGCGTGCGCCACGATCCGTTCCATCACGGCGATCGACACCTGGTGGATCAGGGCCTGGCGGTCGGCGAAGTTCCGGTACAGCGTGGCGTTGCCGACGCCGGCCCGGCGGGCGATCTCGTCCAGCGAGGCCAGTGCCCCGTGCTCGACGAAGGCCTCCCGGGCCGCGGCGACGATCCGGGCCCGGTTGCGGGCCGCGTCCGCGCGGCGGACGGGAGCGGCGGTGACGACGGTCATGGTGCGCTCCCTTCGAGCGACGGACGGTAGTGGGGATCCTCTCCCCGTTTCGTTGCGGACAGATGTCTAAACGGGGAACTGGTCCCCGGAAATTTCATCATCCGATGTGACCTGCGTCACATGGGTGCGGCCACGGACGGGTGACCCCCCGGCGCGTTCCCCCGGACAGCCCGAAACCCCTGGTCAGGATGGGTCCATGAGCACCGCAGAGCCGCGCGCCGACCGCGCCGCCGAGGCCCGGACGGCCGCCACCCGGATCGAGGCCCAGGGCGTCGACGGCGTGATCGTCAGCTGGGTCGACAACGCCGGCGTCACCCGGGTCAAGACCGTACCCGTCCGCGCCCTGGAGTCCGCCGCCCGGTGGGGCGTCGGCGCCGCCCCCTGCTTCGACGCCTTCCTGGTCGACGACTCGCTCGCCCCCTCCGGCAGCCCCGTCGGCGACCTGCGCCTGGTCCCCGACCTCGCCGGGCTGCGCCGCCTCGCCGCCCAGCCCGGCTGGGCCTGGGCCCCCGGCGACCGGTGGACCCAGCAGGGCGAACCGCACCCCGGCTGCCAGCGGCAGTTCGCCCGCCGCACCGCCGACGCGCTCGCCGAGCACGGCCTGGCCGTCAAGGCCGGCATCGAGGTCGAGTGGATCGTCGACGGCGGCGAACCCGGACCCGCCTACGGCATGCGCCGCCTGATCGGCAACAGCGACTACCTGCGCGACCTGCTGCGCGCGCTGCGCGAACAGCGGCTGACCGTCCTCCAGCTGCACCCCGAGTACACCGAGGGCCAGTACGAGCTCTCGGTCGCCCCCGAGGGCCCGGTCGAGGCCGCCGACACCGCCCTGCTGGTCCGGCACACCGTGCAGGCCGTCTCGCTCCGGCACGGCCTGCGCGCCAGCTTCGCCCCCGTCACCGCCCCCGACGGCGTCGGCAACGGCGGCCACCTGCACCTCAGCCTGTGGCGTGACGGCCGCAACCTCGGCCACGGCGGCACCGGCCCGCACGGGCTGACCCGGGAGGCCGAGGCGTTCCTGGCCGGCGTGCTCGCCGAACTGCCCGCGCTGCTCGCCCTCGGCGCCCCGTCCGTCGCCAGCTACCTGCGCCTGGTCCCCGGCCACTGGTCCGGGCCGCACCGCTGCTGGGGCCTGGAGAACCGGGAGGCCGCGCTCCGCCTGATCACCGGCTCCGCCCCCGAGCAGGCCAATGCCGAGATCAAGTGCTTCGACGCCGCCGCCAACCCCTACCTCGCCGTCGGCGGCGTGCTGGCCGCCGGACTGGCCGGCCTCGGCGGCGCCCTGCGGCTGCCCGCCGAGACCACCGGCGACCCCGACGGCGCGGCCGAACGCCTCCCCGACACGCTCGGCCGGGCCGTCGACGCGCTGCGCAAGTCGCAGGTGCTGCGGACCGCCATGGGCGAACAGCTCTGGCAGGCCGTCATCGACGTCCGCGAGGCCGAGATCGCCCGCTTCGCCGACCACACCCCCGAGCAGCTCGTCGAAGCCGTCCGCTACCGCTACTGAGCACCGCCGCCCGGGGCCGCCCAGCGGGGGTCGAGCGCGATCCCGCGCAGCTGCTCCGCGGACAGCAGCGGCGGCTTCCCGGCGTCCGGCGACCCCGCGCCCGCCGGGTTCACCGCCGTCACCCGGACCCGGACGCCGTCCGGGCGCAGCACGTCCACCGCCGACTCGGTCGCCCCCTGCGAGCCCGGCACCTCCCGGGCCGCCGTGGCGCGCACCCGGACGCGGTCCGCCCCGGCCGGCGCCGCGGCGAACCAGTCCCGGGCCGCCCGGTCGGCCCGCTGCGCGCGGACCGTCAGCACCAGCTCGTGCCCGTCCTGCGCGGCGGTCAGCCGCTGCCCGCCCACCCACTCCGAGGCGCTCGCCACCCGCAGCCCGGACGGCAGCAGCTCGCGCAGCCGCACCGGCGGCCCGTCCGGCCCGAAGGCGTCCGTGGCGGACGCCTCGTCGGGGGAGAGCCCGGACCGGAACGAGGCCCAGACCGGGTCGGCCGCCAGCGCCGCGAGCTGATCGGGCGTCAGCACCGGGGTCGGCCTGGTCCGGTCCTGGCGCTCCTGGTCGGCGAAGGAGTACGCGGACAGCACCACCCGCAGCCCGTCCGGGCCGGTGAAGACGGCCGTGCCGGTGCCCCGCGGCCCGGGGTCCGGGTCCATCGCCCCGACCGTCAGCGAGCCGCCGTCCGGGCCCGGCCGCACCTCGCACGCCTCGTTCGAGGAGTTCGACAGCGGGCAGCCGCTCTTCAGCTTCCGACCCCCCGCGTCGGACACCAGCACCGTCACCAGGCTCGCCCCGTGCCCGTCGTCCAGGGTCAGCTCCGCCGTCTCGTACGCCACCCGGAGCCCGGCCACCCCGGACCGGTCGCCCGCCGACCGCAGGACCCGCACCCCCGCGGGCAGCCGCTCGGCCAGCGCCGACACCAGGGACGGCCCGTCCGCCGCGGCCCCGGACGGCCCGCCCGAACGCCCCGCCGCCGGACCGGCCGCCGCCCCGCCGCCCGGTGGCAGCGCCACGGCCGTCAGACCGCCCGCCGCCACCACCGCCGCGGCGGCGCCCGCCACCAGCGCCAGCTGCCGGCGCTGCCGGCGGCGGCCCCGGGCCGCACCCGCCGCCACCAGGTGCGGCCCGTCGGGGCGGAAGCCGTCGCCGGTCCGGCGCAGGACCTGCGCCAGCCGGTCCTCGAAGTCGTGCTCGGACTGCTCGGACATGCGTGATCACCGTCTCTGTGAGGAGTTCCGTGGGAGTTCCGTGCGGGGTTCCGTGCGGGGTTCCGCGAGGAGTGCTACGGGAGGCCGGAGGCGGGCGTCAGCGGACGGAGAGGTCCGCGAGGCTGTCGCCGAGCAGCGCGCGCAGCCGGGCCAGCGCCCGGGCGGAGCGGGTGCGGACCGCGCCCGCGCTGCAGCGCAGGATCTCCGCGCTCTCCTCCACGCTGACGTCCTCCCAGTAGCGCAGCACCAGCACCGCCCGGTCCCGCGGCGCCAGTGCGGCCAGCGCGGTCAGCAGGGCGACCCGCAGCGCGCCGTCGCCCTCCGGGCCCGGCAGGTCCGGGACTTCGGCGATCGGCCGCTCCCCGGCGCTGCGCCGCCGGTGGTGGCTGACGAACTGCCGGTACAGCACCCCCTGCGCGTACCCGGCCGGGTTCTCGATCGCCCGGCCGCCGAAGAACCGGCCCGGCCGCCGCCACACCGTGTACATCCGGCTCAGCGTCTCCTGCACCAGGTCCTCCGCGAGGTGGGTGTCCCCGCCGGTCAGCAGGCAGGCCGAGCGGAAGAGGTGTCCGGACCGGGCGGCCGCGAACTCCGTGTAGTCCGTGTACTCCGCGTCCGTGCCGCGCCCTGCCGTCGATGCCACGATCACTGCTCCCCCGAGGTTCCCTGCCCTGTCACCCTTCAGACGCGGTTCGCGGGCCGCCGCGTCACAGCCCGCCGTCCGGCCGCCCGGGCCGACGGGGCGGGAGCCCGGGCCGACGGGGCGGGAGCCCCCGGACGGGGCCGGTCCGGGGGCGCTGCCCCGGGCGTGGTACGAAGTCCGGATGACGAGCTACTGGACGGGTGAACGGGTCAGGCTGCGCGCGGTCGAACCGGGGGACGGGCCGCTGCTGGCCCGGCTCTCCGAGCAGGAGGAACGCCTCGGGGACGCGCTCGACCCGCCGCGCTCCGTCGAGGGGTGGGCGGCGCTGGCCAGGGAGAAGGCCGCCGCCGACCCGACCGCCGACACCTACCAGCTGGTGGTCGAGTCGCGCGCGGACGGCGCCGCGGTCGGCTCGGTCGGCGTGCACCGGGCGGACAACCGCAGCGGGCTGTTCGAGTACGGCATCACCGTCGGCGCCGAGCACCGCCGGCGGGGCTACGCGGCCGAGGCCGTCCGGCTGGTGCTGCGGCACCAGTTCGAGGAGCGCCGCCACCACAAGGCCACCGCCCGGGTGTTCGCCCACAACGAGCCCTCGCTGGCGCTCCAGCGGCGGCTCGGCTTCGTCGAGGAGGGCCGGCTCGGCCGGCACTTCTTCGTCGCGGGCGAGCACCGCGACGTGGCGCTGTTCGCCATGTTCGCCGAGGAGTTCTTCGCCCGGTACGGCGGCCCCACCCGGCTCTGACCCCCCGCTGCACGTTCCTGCACGTTTCCGGCCGGCGGCCCGGCCAACGGCGGTCCGGCCGGCCGGTAGGCGCCCCCCGGGCCCCGCCTACCGGTCGGCCGCCGCGCCCGGGGCGAACGGGCCGTCCAGCGCGGCCCACTGCAGCAGCAGGACGGTCTTGCCATCGGAGATCCGGCCGTCCCGGGTCATCGCCAGCGCCTCGGCGAAGGGCAGTTCGAGCACCTCGATGTCCTCGCCGTCCTCCGCCAGCCCGCCGCCGCGCCCGGTCCGGTCGGCCGGGCGGTAGGGCGCCGCGTAGCAGTGCAGCCGCTCGGTGACCGAGCCCGGGCTCATGTACGCGTCCAGCACGTGCGTCAACGGGCCGAGTTCCACGCCGAGTTCCTCCAGGCTCTCGCGGCGCACGGCGGTGACCGGGTCGTCCGCGTCGAGCAGCCCGGCCGCCGCCTCGACCAGCATCCCGTCCGGGTGCCCGTTGACGTACGCCGGGTACCGGAACTGGCGGGTCAGCAGGACGGTGCCGCGCGCCGCGTCGTACGGCAGCACCGCCGCGCCGTTGCCCCGGTCGTAGGTCTCGCGCTGCTGGGTGGTCCACCGGCCGTCGCGGCCGCGGTAGTCGAAGGTGGTGCGGCGCAGCACGTGCCAGCCCTGCGAGGTGAGCTCCACCTCGCGCACCCGCACGTCCGGGTTGCCGCGCAGCCCGCGCCCGGCCCGGTCCAGGCCGGTGCGGCCGCGGTGGTCGGGGAGGTCGACCCCCGGGCGGCCGCTCACGCCTCCTCCCGGCCCGCGCGGTGCGGGAGTTCGGAGACGTCGTGGTAGACCGGCAGGCCGCGGCGGCGTGCCGTGGCGACGTCCTGGTCCGCGCCCGCGGAGTCGCCGGGCAGGCGGAGCACCGCGTGGCAGTGGGCGAGCAGCCGGTCCGCGGTCGGGTACAGCACCCGGTCGGCCAGCGGGTCGGTCGGGCCCGCGCCGGCCGAGCGCAGGACGGGGAGCGCGATCCACTCGCCGATCACCGGCAGGTGCCCGGCGGCGAACACCGGCCAGGCGGCGGCCTCCAGCCGGGCCAGGTTGGCGGCCATCGCGGCCGGGTCGCCGCCGGTGCCGGAGCGGTACGGCCCGGCGATCAGGACGAGCATGGGGGAGTCAGGGAAGTCGGGGGAGTCGGAGTCGGTGCGGGGTGATGCTGCCGGTGTGGTCATGGGGCGCTACGATACATGCAAGAACGTGAAAGAACAGGAGAGAACGAGAATGCTGGCTGCGGAACGGCGCGACCACCTGCTCGAACTGCTGGCGACCGAGGGCAAGGTGGTGGCCAAGGACGTCGCCGCCGCACTCGGCATCTCCGAGGACAGCGTCCGCCGCGACCTGCGCGACCTCGCCGCCGAAGGGCTCTGCCAGCGGGTCTACGGCGGGGCGCTGCCCGCCTCCCTGGCGATGGCGGGCTACGCCGAGCGGCAGTCGGTGACACCCGGCGGCAAGCGGAAGGTCGCCGCGGCGGCCGTCGAGCTGATCCGGCCCGGCAGCACGCTGATCCTGGACGGCGGCACCACCGCGCTCGCCGTCGCCGGGCTGCTCCCGGCCGACCTCGACTGCACGGTGATCACGCACAGCCCGACGGTGGTGGCGGCGCTCCTCGAACACCCCCGGGCCGAACTGTTCCTGCTGGGCGGCCGGGTGTTCAAGCACTCCGCGGTGGCCTGCGGCGCCGCCGCCGTCGAAGCCGCCCAGAACGTCTCCGCCGACCTCTGCTTGCTCGGCGTCACCGGCGTCCACCCCGAGGCCGGGCTCACCACCGGCGACGCCGACGAGGCGGCGATGAAGCGCGCCCTGGCCGGCCGGGCGGCCGAGACCTGGATCCTCGCCTCGGCCGAGAAGATCGGCGCCGCCTCCCCGTTCCGCGTCCTGCCCTGGGACCGCGTCACCGGCCTGATCACCGACGCGGCCCCCGACCACCCCGCCCTGGAGCGGCTGGCGGCCGCGGGGGTGGAGATCCGCCCGGCGGGCTGACCGGGAGTCGCTGACCGGGAGTCGCCGGCCGGGCGGATCGGAGGAGCGGATCGGAGGAGCGGATCGGAGGGGCGGGGCCGGACGGCCCGTCAGTTGACGGCGGCCAGGTGGTTCTTCAGGCCCAGGCCGAACGCGGTCGGGGTGCCGTCGAAGTCGGAGATCAGCGACGGGCCCTGGCCGCAGTCCCAGGTGTTCCAGGTCCAGCCGAGGTAGGAGACCTTGGCGGCGTCGGCCCAGGACATCACCTGGTCGATGAAGGAGTGGGCGCAGTCGTTCTCGCCGATCTCGCCGACCACCACCGGGACCTGGGCGGCCAGCGGCGCCACGGTCGAGTTCCAGCAGGACTGGCTGGAGCAGGTGTTGAAGTTGTACACGTGCCAGGACGCGGCCAGGTTGCCCGCCGGGTCGGTCGGCTTGTGGGCCAGCCACTGGCCGAGGTCGTTGGAGTAGGCCAGGCCGCCGAGCAGGATGACGTTGTTCGCACCGGCGGTGCGGACGGAGTTCACCAGCGTCTGCATGCCGCTGACCGGGTAGCCGATGCCGGGGCAGGCGCTGCCGCCGTCCCGCCAGCAGTTCCACGCCTGGTCGAGGCCGGAGACGGCGCGGTCCGCGTAGGGCTCGTTCAGCAGGTCGAAGACCACCGAGGGGTCGTTCTTGAAGGTGGTGGCGACGGAGGACCAGAAGGTCGCCGCGCCGGCGCCCGGCATCGGCTTCTGGCAGGTCGAGTTGACGTCCGAGCAGCCCGAGGAGTTGCCGGTGTACAGGCCCTGGGTCCAGTGCAGGTCGATGATCGGGGTGAGCCCGGCGTCCCGCAGCGCGTAGACGAAGTTCTTCACCGCGGTGCGGTAGTTCTCGCCCGCGTACTCCGGCTTGACGTTGGCGTAGCCGTTCCAGCAGTCCTCGTTGACCGGGACGCGGACGGCGTTGGCCTTCCAGCCCTTGATCGCGGCGATCGAGGCGGCGTCCACCGGGCCGTCGGAGAACCCGTAGCCCTGGACGCACATGAACTCCATGCCGGAGCGGTTCACGCCGCGCAGCACCACCTGCGCCCCGTTGGCGTCCACCAGCTTGTTGCCGGAGACGTGCAGCGCCGGGGCCTTGCCGGTGCCGGTGCCGGTGCTCCCGGACGGCGACGGGGAGGCCGAGGAGGACGGGGACGCGGACGCCGAGGCGGACGGCGAGGGCGAGACGGAGGCCGAGGCGGAGGGGGAGGAGGACGCGGAGACGGACGGCGACGGGGACGGGGACGGGCTCGAAGCCCCGTTGCAGGCAACGCCGTTGACGGTGAACGAGGTCGGGGCCGCGTTCGTCCCGCTGTAGGAGAAGTTGGCGCCCGCGCTGACCGAGCCGCCCGCCGCGAGGGTGGCCGCCCAGGCGGGGGCGGCGACGGTGACGTTCTTGCCGGACTGGCTCCAGGTGCCGTTCCAGCCGGAGCCGGAGAGGGTCTGGTTGCCGGTGTAGGCGTAGCCGAGGCTCCAGTTGTCGATCGGGGTGGTGCCGGCGTTGGTAAGTTTCACGTTCGCGGTGAAGCCGCTGCCCCAGTCGTTCGTCGTGTAGTCGACGGAGCACTGGAGGCCGGCGGCGGCCGCGGGGCCGGCGCCGGTGAGCGCGAGGGTGGCCGCAGCGGTCGCGGCCAGTGCCGCGACCAGTGCCGTGGTGGTGGTGCGGACGGTCATGTCCGACTCCTTGGAGGGGGGAAAGTGGGCTCGCTCCCACAGGCCCGCCCCGAACCATAGCCAGGGGCGCGGCAGTTGCCAACACACCTCGGCGGTGCGCGATCCCTTGACAGTGCGCATGCCCCTCCCGATATTTGGGAGCGCTCCCACAGAACGACCCCGGCGGATCCACCCCGGAAGACCCCACGGGGAAGACCCCGCGGAAGGCTCGGACCTCCGCGGAAGGCTTCCCGGCACCGCCCCCGGATCCGCCTCGCGCACGACCGCCCCCGGACTCCCCCACCCACCCCCACCGAGGAGCCGTCATGTCTCCACCCCGCACCAGGGTCTCGGCGCTCACCGCCGCCCTCACGCTGCTCGCCGCCGGCCTGTCGACCGCGGTCGCCGTCCCGGCCTCCGCCGCCGTCGTCCAGTGCTCCGTCGACTACACGACGAACGACTGGGGCAGCGGCTTCACCGCGAACGTGTCGATCAACAACAAGGGCACCGCCGCGCTCAACGGCTGGACGCTCACCTACGCCTACACCGGCAACCAGACGCTCTCCGGCACCGGCTGGAACGGCACCTGGAGCCAGTCCGGCAAGAACGTCACCGTCGCCGCCCCCGCCTGGGCGGGCACCATCGCGGCGGGCGGCTCGGCCACCGCGGGCGCCAACTTCTCCTACAGCGGCACCAACACCGCGCCGACCGCCTTCGCGGTCAACGGCACCAGCTGCACCGGCGCGCACGCGGCCCCGACCACCGCGCTGACCAGCCCCGCCCCGGGCGCCAACTACCAGGCGGGAGCGGCTATCCCGCTCTCGGCGACGGCCACCGCGGCGGACGGCGCGAGCATCAGCAAGGTCGAGTTCTACGACAACACCACGCTGATCGGCACCGCCACCACCGCCCCGTACACCTACAGCTGGACGGGCGCGGCCAGCGGCAACCACTCGATCTACGCCAAGGCGTACGACAGCCTCGGCGCGAGCAGCGAGTCGACCCCGGCGGGCATCACGGTGGCGGCCGGCCCGGCGATCAGCGCCACCCCGCTGACCCTGTCGGTCAACCAGGGCAAGACCGGCAGCTTCGCGGTCAAGCTCAGCAGCCAGCCCAGCGCCAACGTCACCGTCACCACCGCCCGGAGCTCGGGCAACACCGGACTGTCCATCAGCTCCGGCGCGACGCTGACCTTCACCCCGAGCAACTGGTCGACGGCGCAGACCGTCACGCTCACCGCCGACGCCTCCTCCACCGGCTCGGCCACCTTCACCTCCACCGCCACCGGGTACACCTCCTCGGCGGTCACGGTGACCGAGCTGGCCGCCGCCTCGGGCGTGTACAACGACCGGTTCCTGCAGCTGTACAACAAGATCAAGGACCCGGCGAACGGCTACTTCTCGCCCGAGGGCATCCCCTACCACTCGGTGGAGACCCTGCTGGTCGAGGCCCCCGACCAGGGGCACGAGACCACCTCGGAGGCGTACTCGTACCTGCTCTGGCTGGAGGCCCAGTACGGGCGGGTCACCCAGGACTGGTCGAAGTTCAACGCGGCATGGACGCTCATGGAGACGTACATGATCCCGGGGCACGCCGACCAGCCGACGAACTCGTTCTACAACGCCTCCAAGCCGGCCACCTACGCGCCCGAGCGCCCGCTGCCGAGCGACTACCCGGCGCAGCTGGACACCTCGGTCACCGCGGGCAACGACCCGATCGCCGGTGAGCTGAAGAGCGCGTACGGCACCGACGACATCTACGGCATGCACTGGCTGCAGGACGTCGACAACGTCTACGGCTACGGCAACGGCCCCGGCAAGTGCGAGGCCGGCCCGACCTCGCCCGGCCCCTCGTTCATCAACACCTACCAGCGCGGCGCGCAGGAGTCGGTGTGGGAGACCATCCCGCAGCCCACCTGCGACAACTTCAAGTACGGCGGCAAGAACGGGTACCTCGACCTGTTCGTCAAGGACAACTCGTACGCCAAGCAGTGGAAGTACACCGACGCGCCGGACGCCGACGCGCGCGCCATCCAGGCCGCGTACTGGGCCGACACCTGGGCCAAGGCGCAGGGCAACGGCTCGCAGGTCGCCACCACGGTGGCCAAGGCCGGCAAGATGGGCGACTACCTGCGGTACTCGTTCTTCGACAAGTACTTCAAGCAGGTCGGCAACTGCGTCGGCGCCAGCACCTGCGCGCCCGGCAGCGGCAAGAGCTCCGAGCACTACCTGCTGTCCTGGTACTACGCCTGGGGCGGCGCCACCGACACCTCGGCGGGCTGGTCCTGGCGGATCGGCGACAGCGCGGCGCACGGCGGCTACCAGAACCCGATGGCCGCGTACGCGCTGGTCAACGACCCGGCGATGGCCCCCAAGTCGGCCACCGGCAAGACCGACTGGACCACCTCGATGGGCCGCCAGGTGGAGTTCACCCAGTGGCTGCAGTCCAGCGAGGGCGCGATCGCGGGCGGCGCGACCAACAGCTGGGAGGGCGACTACGGGACCCCGCCGGCCGGCACCCCGACCTTCTACGGGATGTTCTACGACGAGGCGCCGGTCTACCACGACCCGCCGTCCAACCAGTGGTTCGGCTTCCAGGCCTGGGGCCTGGAGCGGATGGCCGAGTACTACTACTCCAGCGGTGACCCGAAGGCCAAGGCCATCCTGGACAAGTGGGTGACCTGGGCGCTGTCCCAGACCACCTTCAACGCCGACGGCAGCTACAAGTTCCCGTCCACGCTGGCCTGGAGCGGCAAGCCGGACACCTGGAACGCGGCCTCCCCGGGCGCCAACACCGGCCTGCACGTGAGCGTCGTCGACTACACCAGCGACGTGGGCGTCTCCGGCTCCTACGCCAAGCTGCTGTCGTACTACGCGGCCAAGTCCGGCAACGCGGCGGCCAAGGCCGCGGCGCAGAAGCTGCTCGACGGCATGTGGACCAACAACCAGGACGCGCTGGGCATCTCCGTCCCGGAGACCCGCACCGACTACAGCCGGTTCAACGACCCGCTCTCGGTGCCGAGCGGCTGGACCGGCACCATGCCCAACGGCGACCCGATCAACAGCAGCTCGACCTTCCTGTCGATCCGGTCCTTCTACAAGAACGACCCGTCGTTCGCCAAGGTCCAGACGTACCTGAACGGCGGCGCCGCGCCGACCTTCACGTACCACCGGTTCTGGGCGCAGGCCGACATCGCCACGGCGATGGCCACCTACGGCGACCTGTTCGGCGGCTGACGGGCCGCCACCTCGGCGGCCGGCGGGCCGTCCCCCCTCCGATCCGACGGCTGACGGGCCGTCACCCGAGCGCGAGTGCCCGGTCCGACCGACAGCGGACCGGGCACTCGCCCGTTCTGAGGAGATTGCTTTACTACCTCTTGATTTTTGTCATATCTGCTGAATAGTCTCCCGGCCATTCGGACGCCATCGATCACCCACGATCGCGCCGACGACACTCGGGAGGGTCAACCCCTATGAGCGTTCCCCGGATCCGCCGCTCCGCACTCACCGCGGCCTGCCTCGCCCTCGCCACGGCCGGAGCAGTGGCCCTGCCCGCCACCGGCGCGGCGGCGGCGACCACCGACGGACCCCTGCTCAGCTACGTCGTCAACACCAAGGCCAACCACGGGCAGACCCAGAAGGCCGAGCGCGAGATCAGGGCGGCCGGCGGCACCGTGGTCGCCTCCTACCAGCAGATAGGCGTGGTGATCGCCCGTTCCGCCGATCCCGGCTTCGCCGCGAGGCTCCGGACGTCGAAGACCGTCGACTCGGTCGGCGCCAGCCGCACCGCGGGCATCCAGGCCGGCGGCGTCGAGGGCGTCACCGAGGAGGTCGACGCCCCCGCCGCGGCCGCCGGCGGCGCCGAACCGCTCTGGGCCAACCAGTGGGACATGCGGCAGATCGGCGTCGACCGGGCGCACGCCACCACCCTCGGCAGCCGGTCCGTGGTGGTCGGCGTGCTCGACTCCGGCATCGACGCCGCCCACGAGGACCTCGCCGCCAACGTCGACCCCAAGCTCTCCGCGTCCTGCCTCAGCGGCCGCCCCGACACCGACTGGCAGTCCTGGCAGCCCACCACCAGCAGCCACGGCACCCACGTGGCCGGCACCATCGCCGCCGCCAAGAACGGCAAGGGCATCGAGGGCATCGCCCCCGGCGTCCGGCTGGCCGCCGTCAAGGTGGTCGACGACGGCGGGTTCATCTACCCCGAGTACGCGATCTGCGGCTTCGTCTGGGCCGCCGAGCACCACTTCCAGGTCACCAACAACAGCTACTACGTCGACCCGTGGATGTTCAACTGCGCCGACGACCCCGACCAGGCCGCAGTCAGCGAGGCCGTCCGCCGGGCCGTCGACTACTCCCGCCGCAACGGGGTGCTGAACATCGCCGCCGCGGGCAACGAGAACATCGACCTCGCGCACAAGACCGTCGACGTCTCCAGCCCCGACGACACCACCCCCGGCGAGCGGCCGATTAACGAGAACTGCCTCGACCTGCCCGCCGAACTGCCCGGCGTGGTCGCGGTCTCCGCGGTCGGCGCCAAGGGCGACAAGGCGTACTACTCCAGCTACGGCCTGAACAAGGTCACCGTCGCGGCCCCCGGCGGCGACAGCCGCTACCAGGTGCCGGACACCCCCGACGGCCGCGGCTCGGTGCTCTCCACCCTCCCGGGCAACAAGTACGGCTACAGCTCCGGCACCTCGATGGCCGCCCCGCACGCGGCCGGCGTCGCCGCCCTGCTCGCCTCCACCCACCCGTGGGCCGGCCCCGAGCAGCTGCGCACCCTGCTGGTGGAGCAGGCCGACCCGCACGCCTGCCCGGCCGGCGTCTTCAACCCGGGCGGCACCGGCCTGTACACGGCCACCTGCGAGGGCACCGAGCAGAACAACGGCTTCTACGGCGCGGGCGTGGTCTCCGCCGCCAAGGCGGCCGACGGGTGGCGCAGCTGACGGCGCGCCAGTAGCTCACTCCCCGCCGACGTGCCGGGACCAGTCCGACTCCACCGGAGCCAGACCGGCCCGGTTCGGCACCTGCTTCAACCAGGCCGGACGGGCCGCCAGCCGCGCGGCGGCGGCCCGCTCCTCGGCGGCCCGGATCTGCTCCGGCGTGGCGAAGCCCTCCGGCAGCCAGGCCGCCGAGTGCGCCACCCGGGCGGCCAGGTGCGCCACGTACGCCTCCCGCACCGCGGCCGGCGAGTCGAACCCTGGCTCGCCGGCCAGCCACGCGTCCGGCACCAGCGCGGCCACCTCGCCCAGCAGTTCCGGCGTCACCAGCGGGGCCAGCGCGGCGTCCGCGGCGGCCAGGTCGGGGCCGTAGCCGCCCAGCGCGTGGCCGCTCAGGTCGTACCGCTTGTGCACCGAGGCCGCCGCGGACGCCCAGCGGTGGTGGAACACCAGGCCCGCACCGTTGTCGATCAGCCACAACCGCCCGTGCCACACCATCAGGTTGGGGTTGTGCACGGTGCGGTCGACGTTCCCGGTCAGCGCGTCCAGCCAGACCACCCGGCCCGCCTCCTGCGGCGACACCTCGATCATCCCCGGCCGGAAGTCCCGCGCCCCCGGCAGCAGGTCCATCCCCAGGTTGCGCCCGGCACTGGCCCGCAACAGGTCCTGGATCTCCTGGTCCGGCTCGTCCGCGGCCACCGCCGGATCGAAGTCCACCAGCACCAGCGGCGGCACCCGCAACCCCAGCCGCCGCCCCAGCTCCCCCACGATCACCTCGGCCACCAGCGCCTTCACGCCCTGCGCCGCCCCGGTGAACTTCACCACGTACGTCCCCAGGTCGTCGGCCTCCACCACCCCGGGCACCGACCCCCCCGCCCGCAGCGGATCGACATACCGCAACGCCTTCACCTCATCGAGCATCCGCCCACCCTAACGCGGCCGGCCGCCCCCGGTTTGGCGGGCGGTCGGGGCGGTGATTGGGTGGGGCCGACCGTCGAGCAGCCGACCGAGGAGATGTGAAGCGATGGGCAAGGTGCACGCCACCACCGAGCGGACGTACCAGGCCGACCCGGCCAGGGTGTACGGGGCACTGGCGGACTACGCGGTGACCCGGCCGAAGCTGCTGCCCGCGCAGTACAGCGAGTACGAGGTGCGGGCGGGCGGCGAGGGGGCCGGGACGCAGGTGCACTGGAAGCTGCAGGCGACCGAGAAGCGGGTGCGGGACTGCCTGTTCACGGTCTCGGCGCCCAGCCCGGAGAAGCTGGTGGAGACCGACGCCAACTCCTCGATGGTGATCACCTGGACGGTGTCGGCGGTCGGCGAGAAGGGCAGCCGGGTCACCGTGGAGGCGAGCTGGACGGGCGCCACCGGGATCGGCGGCTTCTTCGAGCGGACCTTCGCGCCCAAGGGCCTGAACCGGATCCACGACCAGGTGCTGGCGAACCTGGCGGCCGAGCTCGGCTGAGCCCCCGCGGCATTCGGACACCCGTACGGCGCGTCAGCCGTACGGGTGTTCTGCTTCCCCGGGACGGGTGAAGCGGGCCCGGTCGGCGCCCGTCGCCAACTTAGGCTCCGGGCCGTGCAGATGACGATCCTTCATGTGTCCCAGCCGGTCGACGGCGGGGTGGCCCGGGTGGTGGTGGACCTGGTGCGCGGGCAGCGCGCGGCGGGGTGCCGGGTGCTGGTGGCCTGCCCGCCCGGCGGCCGGCTCGCCCGGGAGGCGGCCGCGGCCGGCGCCCGGGTGCTGGACTGGCCCGCCGAGCGCTCGCCCGGCCCGTCCACCGCGGGGGAGGCCTGGCGGCTGCGCCGGATCGTCCGCCGCACCGCGCCGGACGTGCTGCACCTGCACAGCGCGAAGGCCGGGCTGGCCGGGCGGCTGGCGGCCCGCGGCACCCCGGCGACGGTGTTCCAGCCGCACGCCTGGTCGTTCGCGGCGGTGCAGGGCGCGCTGGCGGGGGCCAGCCTGCGCTGGGAGCGGCACGCCACCCGCTGGGCGCGCACCGTGCTGTGCGTCAGCGAGCAGGAGCGGGCGGACGGGGTGGCGGCCGGACTGGTCGCGGACTGGCGGGTGGTGCCCAACGGCGTCGACCTGGAGCACTTCGCACCCGCCGACCGGGCGTCCCGGCGGGCCGCCCGGATGACCCTGGGCCTGGACCGGGCGGACCCGCTGGCGGTGTGCGTGGGGCGGCTGTGCCGCCAGAAGGGCCAGGACGTGCTGCTGGACGCCTGGACGCGGGTGCAGCTGGCCCGTCCGGCGGCCCGGCTGGTGCTGGTCGGCGGCGGCCCGGACGCCGAGGCGCTGGCGGAGCAGGTGCGCAGTCTGCCGGATCCGTCCCGGGTGCGGATGGTGGGTGACGTGGCGGACCCGCGGCTGTGGCTGGCGGCGGCCGACCTGGTGGTGCTGCCCTCGCGCTGGGAGGGGATGGCGCTGGCGCCGCTGGAGGCGATGGCCTGCGGGCGGCCGGTGCTGCTGACCGACGTGCCGGGGGCCCGGGAGTGCCTGCCGCCGGGGGAGCGGGAGCGGGCGGTGGTGCCGCCGGAGAATCCCGGCGCGATGGCCGAACGGCTGCTCGAATTCCTGGGCGACCGGATCGAGTGCGAACGGCGCGGAGTCCTGGCCCGGTCATATGTGGCAGATCATCACGATATCCGTGGAGTGATTCAGCAGGTGGCGGCGGTCTACCGGACGATCGTTCGAGGTGGCGCGGTCCCGGCGAGCCGCTCGGACCGTGTCCCGCAGCGGTTCTGATCGTTTGTCAGGCCGTGAACGCCCGCCCGCGCAAGGTGCGGCCTTCTTTCCTGAATGTCTGATTATTGGGCGGGTGGAATGAAATGGCATGTCAGCCTCCTGCGCGCCAGTCGGCGTTCGGTAATGTCTGATTTTGCCTGCTTCGTCTCCATTTTCGGTAGCGAAATGGCCGACCGCCTTTCACGGCAGCAGGTGCTTACCTGGACCGCGTCCACCGGGTCGAGGCGCCGAGCCGGTGCGCGTCCGGTCCGACTGCCCGGCCGCGGCGGGTACACAGCAGGGGAGTTCGTGCGCTGATGACCATTGACCACGAGAGCGTGCCGCGGCCCGGCAGAACGCTGACGGGCCCCGGCCGCCCCGGCGGCCGGGCGGGCACCGGGCCCGGCACCGTGCCCGGCGCCGGCACGCTCGACCGGCCGAGGCTCCGGACGAAGAACCGGCCGAAGTCCCGGGCCGCCGCGCCCCGGACCTCGGCCGGGGTCGGCCGGCACCGCGGCCGGCTGCCCGCCCGGGTCGCCCTGCCGCTGGCCCTGGCCGCCGCCGACTCCCTGGCGGTCGGCCTGGCCGCGGCCGCGACCACCCCCGCCGGCACCCGCCCGGTCGCCACCGCCGCCCTGCTGCTGCCCGCGCTGCTCCCGCTCAACCTGGCCGGCGGCCTCTACCGCACCCGGCTCAGCCTTTCCGCCCTCGACGAGCTCCCCGCCCTGGCCGCCCGCGCGGCCGTCGCCACCGCCTTCGCCATCACCGCCGACGCCTGCCTGGCCGGCCGCTGGGCCGACCTCGGCCCGGTCAGCCCGCTGCGGCTGCTGGCCCTGCTGCTCCTGCTGCTCCCGTTCGCCGCCCTCGGCCGGGCCTTCGTCCACCACCTCACCCGCCGGGCCCGCCGCCGCCGCCCCAGCCCGGTGCTGATCCTCGGCGCGGGCGAGCTCGGCCAGCAGATCGCCGCGGTGCTCACCGACCGCCCCGAGTACGGCCTGCGCCCGGTCGGCTACCTCGACCCCGACCCGGTGCTGCTGCCGCCCGGCGCCGCGCTGCCGGTGCTCGGCGGCCGCGAGGTGCTCGGCCGGGTGCTGCGCCGCTACCGGATCCACCACGTGCTGGCCACCGCCGGCGCCGCCGACGAGGCCGACACGCTGGCCGCGCTGCGGCACGCCGCCCGGCTCGGCTGCCAGGTCTGGCTGGTGCCCGGCCTGCGCGAGTTCGACTCGGTCCAGGGCGCGGGCGACCACCTGTGGGGCTTCCCCTGCCTGCGCCTGGGCGCCCCCGCGATGCGCCGCGGCGGCTGGGTCGTCAAGCGCGGCTTCGACATCGCCTCGGCCGGCCTCGGCCTGCTGCTGGTCTCCCCGCTGCTGGCCGCCTGCGCCCTCGCGGTGCGCTGGGACACCGGCCCCGGCGTGCTCTTCCGCCAGCAGCGCACCGGCCTGGACGGCCGGGTCTTCACCGTCCTGAAGTTCCGCACCCTGCGCCCCTCGAACGAGCACGAGTCGGCCACCCGCTGGAACATCTCGCAGGACCACCGGATGGGCCCGATCGGCAAGTTCCTGCGCAAGACCTCGCTGGACGAGCTGCCGCAGCTGTGGAACGTCCTGCGCGGCGACATGAGCCTGGTCGGCCCGCGCCCCGAGCGCCCCTACTTCGTCCTGCGGTTCGGCCAGGCGTACCCCGAGTACGCCGACCGGCACCGCGTCCCGGTCGGCCTGACCGGCCTGGCCCAGGTCAACGGCCTGCGCGGGGACACCTCGATCGAGGACCGGGCCCGCTTCGACAACCGCTACATCGAGGGCTGGAGCCTGTGGGGGGACGCCAAGATCCTGCTCCGCACCGCCGCCCTGGTGGTCCGCCCGGACGGGAGCTGAACCGATGGCGATCACCCTCCAACTTCCCTATCCCGCGCGGAAGTTGTCCGCGATAGTCCCGGCCCGGCCGAGCTGGCTCGCGGCCGCGACGGTCCTCCTGGTGTGCGTGCCGACGGGGGAGAAGGACGTCGCCGCGGCCGTCCACGTCACCCCCGCCGACCTCGCCTCGCTGGCCCTGGTCGGGCTGATCGCCCTCGACCTGCTGCGCGGCCGGCTGCCCCGGCTCGACCCGGCCGTCTGCGCCCTGCTCGGCGGCGTGGTGCTGGCCGCCGCCGTCGCCACCGCGCACTCCATCGACCCGGCCGCCAGCCTCACCGGCTTCGTCCGGCTGGTGCAGATCTTCGTGCTGGTGCCCGTCTCGGTGCTGCTCGCCGTCCGCGACACCCGCGACCGGCGGCTGGTGCTCGGCTCCTTCGTGCTGGCCGCCCTGATCGAGGGCGCGGTCGGCGCCCACCAGTACCTGACCCGCACCGGCGCCTCCTACACCGGCCAGCCGATCCGCGCCGTCGGCACCTTCGGCGCGCTCGACATCATGGCGATGTCCACCGTCGTCTCGTACGGGCTGCTGGCCGCCCTCGGCCTGGCCCTCGCCGAGCGCCGCCCCGGCGGCAGCAGGGTGCTGCGCCGGGCGATGTGGGCCAGTGCCGCGTTCCTGGCCTTCCCGCTGGCGGTCTCGTTCAGCCGGGGCAGCTGGATCGCCACCGCCGTCGCCGCCGGCGTGCTGCTGCTGCGCGCCGACGCCCGGCTCGCCGTCAAGGGCGTGCTGGTCGGCGCCGCCGCCGCGGTGGTGCTGGTCGGCGGGTTCGGCCTCGGCGCCTCCGGCGTCACCGAGCGGCTCAGCTCGATCGGCTCGGTCTCCGCCGCCCCCGACCAGTCGGTCTCCGACCGCTACGACCTGTGGTCCACGGCCGGCCGGATCTGGCAGGACCACCCGGCGACCGGCGCCGGCCCCAAGGCGTTCCAGCAGCTGCGCGACAGCCACGCCCCGCTGCGGCTCTCCTCCGGCAGCGACGCCGCCGACTCCACCATCGGCTTCCAGCGCGAACCGCTGCTCTCCCCGCACAACATGTACTTCCTGGTGCTCAGCGAACAGGGCCTGCTCGGCGTCGTCGCCTACCTGGCGCTGTTCCTCGCCCTGCTGCTCGGCTGCCTGCGCCGCGCCACCGGCCCCGGCCTGGCCGCGCTCGCCCTGCTCTGCTGGGTGCTCTGGGACTTCCTCTACGCCGACATCGGCGGCACCACCACCGTGCTGACCTCGGTGGTCCTCGGCCTGGCCGCCCGCACCGCCTTCCCCGGCCCCGACCCCCTTGAGGCGAACGGCGCATGACGACCGACCAGCCGGTGGCCGAGGTGGCCGCCGCCACCGCCGCCGTCCCCGCCCCGCGCACGGCCGCCGAACCGGCCAGACGCGGCTTCCTGGCCAAGGCGTTCGGCGTCACCGCGCTGCTCAGCGCGGCCGGCTCCGGCCTCGGCCTGCTCCGCGACCTGCTGCTGGCCCGCTACTTCGGCGCCAACCAGGGCACCGACGCCTTCCTGGTCGCCTGGACGGTGCCGGAGACCGCCGCGCCGCTGCTGATCGAGGACGCGATGGCGTTCCTGATGGTCCCGGCCTTCAGCCTGGCCCTGGTGCTGCGCGAGGAGCGCCCGCACGGGCCGGACCCGGTGCGGCAGTTGACCCGCTCCACGCTGCCCTGGCTGCTGCTCGCGCTGTGCACGCTGTCCGGCGCCGTCGCGCTCGGCGCCCCGCAGCTGGTCGAACTGCTCGCCCCCGGCCTGGCCGACCCGCGGCTCGCCGTCACCTGCACCCGGATCACCGCGCTCACCATCCTGCCGTTCGGCGTCGCCGGGTACCTGGCCTCCGCGCTGCGCGCCCTGCACTCCTTCACCGCGCCCGCCGTCATCTACGTGATGTACAACCTGGGCATCCTGGCGCTGCTGCTCAGCGGCCACCGGCTGCTCGGGGTGCGCTCCGCGGCGATCGGCGTGGCGGTCGGCAGCGCGCTGATGGCCGGCGTGCTGGTGCTGCCGTTCGCCCGCCGGCTGCGCTCCGGCGGGCGGCGGCGCGGGCTGCGCCGGGGGGCGGCCCGGCGGCTGGTGCTGATCCCGCTGGCGCTGCTGCCGGTGGCCGCGTTCACGCTGACCCGGCAGGCCCAGGTGTTCATCGAGCGCTACCTCGGCTCCGGCCTGCCGCCCGGCACCATCTCGCACCTCAACTACGCCGCCAAGGTCAGCCAGTTGGCGATGACCTCGGCGATCCTGATCGTCACCGTGACCTTCCCGGTGGTGGCCCGGGCGATGGCGGCGGGAGACTTCACGGCGGCCCGCGACCGGGTCGAGAAGGACCTCGGGCAGGCCGCCGCGCTGGTCCTGCTGGGCACCGCCTTCCTGATGGCCTGCGCCCCGGCGCTGGTCGCCCTGCTGTTCCAGCGCGGCGCGTTCGGCCCGGCCGACACCGCCGCCACCGCCGCGGTGATCCGGGTCTACTCCTTCGGGCTGCCCGCGCAGGCGATGATCGGCGTGATGGTCCGGCCGTACTTCTGCGTCCGCCCGGTGGTGCGCCGCGCCGACGTCCCGCGCGCCGAGGGCGACCGGATCACCTGGCTGGACTGGTACCCGGTCGGCGCGATGCTGCTCGGCCTGGCCGTCACCGTCGCGGTCGGCGTCGGCGCCACCCCGCACTTCGGGGCGCTCGGCCTGGCCGCGGGCAACGCCGCGGGCATCACCACCACCGCGGCGCTGCTGATGCGCGGCCTGATGCTGCGCGGCGTCGCGCTGCGGCTGCCCCGGGTGCTCGGCGGCCAGGCCCGGCTGCTGGCCGCCGCCGTCGCCGCCACCGCCCTGGGCGCGCTGGCCGCCCGGACGGCCGCCGGGCCGCTGCCCGCCGCGCTCTCCGGCGGCACCGCCGTCCTGCTGGCCTTCGCCGTCCTCGGCGCGCTGTTCGGCGCCCCCGAGGTGCGCGGACCGGTGCTCGGGCTGCTGGCCCGGGCCCGCCGGCCGCGGCCCGCCCCGTCACCCACCGCACCAGCTGCCGAAGGGAAGTCGCATGGCCGCTGATCCCCGCCTGCCGGCCCAGGCACTCGCCCCCAGGCTCGCGCCCTGGATCCTGATGTACCACTCGGTGGCCGAGGAGGAGGAGGACCCGTACCTGCTCACCGTCGCCCCCGAGCGGTTCGCCGAGCAGATGGACTGGCTGCACCGCACCGGCCGGCGCGGCGTCAGCGTCCGCGAACTGCTGGCCGCGCAGGCCCGCGGCCGGGAGGCCCGGCTGGTCGGCCTGACCTTCGACGACGGCTACGCCGACTTCGCCCGGCACGCCGTCCCGGTGCTGCGCGAGTACGGCTTCACCGCCACCGCGTACGTCGTCCCCGACCTGCTCGGCAGCGAGAACGGCTGGGACACCGAGGGGCCGCGCAAGAAGCTGCTCACGGTCGAACAGGTCGCCGAACTCGCGGGCTCCGGCTGGGAGATCGGCTCGCACGGGCTGGGCCACCAGGCCCTGCCCGGCCTGTCCCCGGCCGCCCTGGAACGCCAGACCGCGGAGAGCCGGCGGGCCCTGGAGGACCTGGTCGGCGGCCCGGTCACCGGCTTCTGCTACCCGTACGGCGCGGTCGACCTGCCCGCCACCCGGGCGGTGCGGGACGCCGGGTACGACTACGCCTGCGCCATCGACCACTCCTGGCTGACCGGCCGGTACGCCCTGCCGCGCTGCTACGTCGGCGACCGGGACGGGGCCTGGCGGCTGCGCGCCAAGCACGGCCGGCACCGCTGGCGGGACGCCGTGACCGGGCTGCGCTGGGCCCCGCCGAAGTCCGCGTCGAAGTCCGCGCCGAAGGCCGCCGCGGGGGAGCCCCGATGAGAGTCCTGCACGTGGTCACCGGCCTGCACGCGGGCGGCGCCGAACGCCAACTCGCCCTGCTGCTGCGCTACTTGCCCAAGGACCAGGAGCACGAGGTGGCGGCCCTCACCAACCCCGGCGCGGTCGCCCGGGAACTGCGCGCCGACGGCTTCACCGTCCACCACCTCGACATGCGCGGCAACCGGGACCTCGCGGTGCTGCCCCGGCTCACCCGGCTGATCCGCGCCGGCCGCTACGACCTGGTGCACACCCACCTGTACCGGGCCATGCTGTACGGCCGCCTCGCCGCCCGGCTGGCCGGCGTCCGCGCGGTGATCGCCACCGAGCACTCGCTGCAGTCCGGCGTGATCGAGGGCCGCCCCACCTCGCGCGGCGTCAAGGCGCTCTACCTGGGCGCCGAACGGCTCGGCACCACCACCCTGGCGGTCTCCGGCCAGGTCGCCGGAGTGCTCGGCGCCTGGGGCGTCCCCGCCGAGCGGATCCGGCTGCTGCCGAACGGGGTGGACGCCGCCCGGTACCGCTTCACCCCCGCCGCCCGGGCCGCCCACCGCGGCCGGCTGCGCGCCCAACTCGGTCTGCCCATCGGCGTGTTCGTGATCGGCGCGGTCGGCCGGCTGGTGCCCGGCAAGCGCTTCCACGTCCCGCTGGAGGCACTGGCCCGGCTCCCCGACGCCCGGCTGCTGCTGATCGGCGAGGGCCCCGAGCGGGCCGCCCTGCTCGAACGCGCCGCCCGGCTCGGCGTCCGCGACCGCCTGGTGCTCACCGGCGAACGCGACGACGTACCGGAGCTGCTCACCGCCGTCGACGTGCTGGTCTCCCCGTCCCGCGAGGAGACCTTCGGCCTGGCCGCCCTGGAGGGACTGGCGGCCGGCCTCCCGCTGCTGCACTCCGCCTGCCCGGCGCTCGCCGAGCTCCCCCCGGGCGCCGCCCCGCAGGCCCGCCTGCTCCCCTCCGAACCCGAGCCCTACGCCCGCGAGTTGGCCCTCCTCGCCACCACCCGCCCGGGCCCGCAGCCGGTCCCGCCCGCCGTCGCGCACTACGACATCGCCCGGATCGCGGCCGAACTCGCCGCCCTCTACCGCGAGTCGGCCGCCGCCCTGCCGGGCCGCCGCAAGCCCGCGCAGCCGCACCCGGAACCCCCGGCCCGGGTCCCGCCCGCCCGCGGCCCGAGCCGGCCCCCCGCCCGCAC